>NZ_JBEZNQ010000129.1:0-12820 GCF_040653315.1 Streptomyces sp. NPDC047981
GAGTAGAGCAGTGACCGTACCCGTGCCACCGACGACCGCGACCACGCCCGTAGGCCGTATCTGGCCCCGACCCCTACGCCGAGCACGCCGACCACGACTCCGCCCCCGACCACTCCGCCGACTCCGCCCCCGACCCCCACGCCCCCTCCCCCCTCCCCTCCCCCCTTCACCTGGACCGTCGCCTCGCACGTCTGGCAGGACGGGTGCGGCCACACCTACCTCGTCGACCGCGCCCCCGACCGCGTGCCCCCGCCGCCCGCGGCGCAGGACGCGGCGCCCTGGGCCCGCGCGCAGGAGGCCGTGCACGGCGAGGACACGCTCGTGCGGCTCTCCGTGCAGGGCCGGTCCGCCACGGAGGCGGTCGTGCTCCAGGCCCTGCACGTGCGGGTGGTCGGCCGCGCGGAGGCCCTGGGCCGGCCCGCGTACCGGATGGACAACGGGTGCGGCGGAGCCCTCACCCCCCGCCTCTTCGACGTGAACCTCGATCTCCCCCGCCCCGTCGCCCGCGCCGTGGCGGGTTACGACGCCTCGGGGAGCACGGGCCGGACGATTCCCGCCGTCGCCCTCCCGTACGCGGTCACCGCCGCCACCCCCGAGGAGTTCCTGGTGAACGCCCGCACGGCCGGTTGCGACTGCCGCTGGTACCTGGAGCTGGAGTGGAGCGGCGGCGGCCGGACGGGCACGGTCCGGATCGACGACGGCGGACGGCCGTTCCGGACGAGCGGGGTCCGGGGGCCCGTGTACGCGTACGACACCCTCAGCCGTGGCTGGATCCCGTCCTCCTGATCCACCGGACGGGACGGACGTGATGTGGACAACCATGCGTCCCCAGCCCTGGACAGCGGCCAGAACCGATGGGTAACTTGACTGAGCAAGCGCTTAGCCATAATGGGCCCGCACATCCGGAGGAGTCGTACCGTGCGCCGTACCGTATTCAACGAGGACCACGAGGCGTTCCGGGAGACCATCCGCGCCTTCATCGAGGCCGAGGTCGTCCCCGTCTACGACGAGTGGTTCGCCGCGGGCCAGGCGCCGCGCGAGTTCTACGACAAGCTCGGCGAGCTGGGCATCTTCGGCATCAACGTGCCCGAGGAGTTCGGCGGCGCGGGCCTGGACACCCACAAGTTCGAGGCCGTCCTCTACGAGGAGACCTCGCGCGCGGGCGTCCAGTTCGGCGGCTCCGGCGTGCACGTGCTGCTCGCCCTGCCCTACATCAAGATGCTCTCCACCGACGAGCAGAAGAAGCGCTACCTCCCGAAGTTCGTCTCCGGCGAGGAGATGTGGGCCCTCGCGATGACCGAGCCGGGCACCGGCTCCGACGTCGCGGGCATGAAGACCACCGCCAAGCTCTCCGAGGACGGCACGCACTACGTCCTCAACGGGGCGAAGACCTTCATCACCGGTGGCGTCCACGCCGACCGCGTGATCGTCTGCGCCCGTACCTCCGCCCCGTCGGCCGAGGACCGCCGCTTCGGCATCTCCCTCTTCGCCGTGGACACCAAGTCCGAGGGCTACTCCATCGGCCGCAAGCTGGACAAGCTCGGCCTGCGCACCTCCGACACCGCCGAGCTGGCGTTCGTCGACGTGAAGGTGCCCGTCGAGGACCTCATGGGCGAGGAGGGCAAGGGCTTCTACTACCTCGGCCACAACCTGGCCTCCGAGCGCTGGGGCATCGCCTTCGGCGCCTACGCCCAGGCCAAGGCCGCCGTCCGGTTCGCCCAGCAGTACGTCACGGACCGCACGGTCTTCGGCAAGCCGGTCGCGCACTTCCAGAACACCAAGTTCGAGCTGGCCGCCTGCCAGGCCGAGGTGGACGCGGCCGAGGCCGTCGCCGACCGCGCCCTGGAGGCCCTGGACGCGGGCGAGCTGACCCCGGCCGAGGCCGCGAGCGCCAAGCTCTTCTGCACCGAGGTCGCGCACCGCGTGATCGACCGCTGCCTCCAGCTGCACGGCGGCTACGGCTACATGAACGAGTACCCGATCGCGCGCCTGTACGCCGACAACCGCGTCAACCGCATCTACGGCGGCACCAGCGAGATCATGAAGACGATCATCGCGAAGTCGATGGGCCTGTAAGTGCCCGAGGCTCTCGACTCTCTGCTCGATCTGCTCGACCTGGAGCAGATCGAGCAGAACCTCTTCCGGGGACAGTCCCGTTCCGCCGTCGTCCCCCGCGTCTTCGGCGGCCAGGTGGCCGCCCAGGCGCTGGTCGCGGCGGGCCGGACCGTCCCGGAGAATCGTCACGCCCACTCCCTGCACGCGTACTTCCTGCGCGCCGGGGACCCGGGCGCGCCGATCGTGTACACCGTGGACCGCATCCGCGACGGCCGGTCCTTCACCACCCGCCGGGTGGTCGCCGTCCAGCACGGGCGGCCGATCTTCCACCTCTCCGCGTCGTTCCAGACGTACGAGGAGGGGCTTGAGCACCAGTACGACATGCCGGCCGCGCCGGACCCGGAGTCCCTGCCGACGGCCGCCGAGATGCTGCCCCGGCACCTCCCGGCGGACGTCGCCGCCCGCCTCGTCGAGGCGCGGGCGGCGGTGGACCTGCGGTACGCCGACACCCCGCCGTGGGGGTCCGTCGGGGAGCCGCGCGAGCCGCGCTCGCAGGTCTGGTTCCGTACGAACGGCAAGCTGGCGGACGACCCGCTGCTCCATGTCTGCCTGGCGACGTACGTCTCCGACATGACGCTGCTCGACTCGGTGCTGCTCGCCCACGGGCGCGGCGGCTGGGCGGTCGGGGACGTCGTCGGGGCCTCGCTGGACCACGCGATGTGGTTCCACCGGCCGTTCCGGGCCGACGAATGGCTGCTGTACGACCAGGAGTCGCCGTCCGCCTCCGGCGGGCGCGGGCTCGGCCAGGCCCGGATCTACACCCAGGACGGGCAGCTCGCGATCTCCGTCATCCAGGAGGGTGTCGTTCGCGTCCCGCGCTGACGACCGGACATACCGTCCGATTCATGGCGGAGAACGACTCGCGGAACGACTCGAAGAAGGACACCGGGAGCAGCCCGGGCGGCAGCCCGGGCAACGGTGAGAGCACCTTCACCGTGATCGTGGCGGCGGTGGCGAACCTCGGGATCGCCGCCGCCAAGGCCATCGCGGGCGTCATCAGCGGATCGAGCGCGATGCTCTCCGAGGCGGCCCACTCGGTCGCCGACACCGTCACCGAGGTCATGCTGCTCACCGCGCTGAAGCGGAGCGAGAAGCCGGCCGACGAGGACCATCCGCTCGGCTACGCGCAGGAACGCTACGTCTGGGCGATGCTGGCCGCCGTCGCCACCTTCGTCGGCGGCGCGGTCTTCTCCGTCTACGACGGCATCCACACCCTCACCCACGGCGAGGAGCTCGGCGACCCGCTCGTCTCGTACATCGTGCTCGCCGTCGCCTTCGTCCTGGAGAGCTTCTCCCTGCGGACCGCGATCCGTCAGGTGTCGGGCGAGGCGGAGCGGATGAAGGCGCCCTTCGGCCGCTATCTGCGGCTCACCCCCGACACCACCGTCAAGGCGGTGGTGATGGAGGACTCGGCGGCCCTGTGCGGGCTGATGCTGGCGGCGGGCGGGCTGCTCGGCGTGGAGATCACCGGCGACAGCGTCTGGGACGGCGTCGCCTCGATCCTCATCGGCGCGCTGCTCGTGTACGTGGCCTGGGTGCTCGGCCGCTCGAACGCGGAGCTGCTGATCGGCCGCCCGGTGCCGAAGCGGATGCGGGCGGAGATCCGCGAGGAGCTGCTCTCGGTCCCGCACATCATCGACGTCCTGGACCTGACGACGCTGATCCAGGGACCGGACGAGGTCATGATCGCGGCGAAGGTCGACTTCCGTGACGTGTCGTCGGCCGAGCAGATCGAATGGGCCTGCGAGGAGGCCGAGGAGCAGCTGCGGGAACGCTTTCCGGCCGTCCGCCGGGTGTACCTGGATCCGACACCCGGCCTGGAACAGCGTCAGGGCGGCCGACCGGACCGGAACGGGCCAGGTCAGAGCAGGCCGGACGCGTCGAGCAGGTAGGCGGTGAGCGGCTCGTAGTACCGGGGGTCGATGACGTGGTCGTCCAGCGGGATCGTGACCTGCATCGTGCCCTCGGCCTCTCCGATGAAGAGGGCGGGGTCGTTGCAGTCGGCGTAGCCGACGGAGTCGATGCCGCGCTGACCGGCGCGGCCGGCCCAGCCGTGGTCGGCGACGACGAGGTCGGGCCGGGGCTCGCCCAGCGCCTCCAGGCCGTCCAGGATCGCGTTCATCGGTTCCGGCGAATGGGTGTGCCAGAGGGTCGCGCCGCGCTCGAAGACGGCCACGTCGGCGAACTGCACGACGTACCCCTCGTCGGCGGTGAGCCCGCCGGGGATCCGCACGATGTCGCAGCCCTGGGCCCGCAGCGCGGCGGCGACGCGGCTGTGGGCGTCGATCAGCGCGCCCGGGTGGCCGGTCGCGAAGAGCACCCGCTGCTTGCCCGCGGCGGCCTTGCGCAGCCGGGCGGCGGCCCGGTCGAGGGCGTCGACGGTCAGCTCGGGGTCGATGGTGTCCTGGCCGGTGCGGTGGGCGGGGTCGTCGTTCACCCCGCAGCGCTCGGCCATCACCGCGAGCACGTCCTGCTCGTCGGCCCAGCGGTCGCCGAGCTCCAGACCGAGCCAGTAGTGCCGGTCGCCGTTGGCGAGCTTGCGGTAGTGGGACAGGTTGTTGTCGCGCGGGGTGGCGACGTCACCGGCGATCCGGGTCCGTACGAGGTGCTCGATCAGGGCGGGGCGACTGAGTATCGGCATGGTGCACATTCTGCCGGGCCGCCGGGCGGGCGTCCGCCCGGTTTCACCTCCTGGACCCCTGTACGAGGCGCCCGTTGCGCGCGCCTACGCGCGCGCCAGCGCGCCGAAGGCCCCGTGCGCGAGGCGGCGGAGCAGCTCCTCCATCGACTCGCGGCCGAGGGCGGCGAGGTGCGGGGTCGAGTTCAGCAGCCCGAAGACGGCGTGGACGGCGGCCCGCGCCTCGCCCTCGGAGGCCGCCGGGTACAGCTCCCTCACGACCGCCACCCACAGCTCGACGTACTGCCGCTGGAGCTGGCGCACCCGCTTGCGGTCCTCGTCCTTGAGCCGGTCCAGCTCCCGGTCGTGCAGGGTGATCAGCGGCCGGTCGTCGAGCGCGAAGTCGATGTGTCCGTCGATGAGCGCGCCGAGCAGCGCCCTCGGGTCACCGGCGGCGTCGCCGACCCGGAGCCGGCCGCCGTCCAGGAGGCGCTCGCTGATGCCGACGAGCAGCTCCGCGAGCATCGCGTCCTTGCCCGGGAAGTGGCGGTAGAGCCCGGGGCCGCTGATGCCGACCGCGGCTCCTATCTCGTCGACGCCCACGCCGTGGAAGCCGCGCTCGGCGAAGAGGCGAGCGGCCTCCTTGAGGATCTGCTCGCGTCGCGTGGGGGCGTCGGTCCTGGCGGTGGTGGTCATGAAGACGATTCTAGACAACCGGGTTAGCGCTCGTTAACCTGAAGGACATACGTTAACGCTCATTAACCGAGCAAGGGAGCTCGAGGGATGCAGCAGGCACCTGTGCTGACGAGCGCGGCGGATCCCGCGTCCGCGGCCTGGCAGGCCAACGAGGCGGCGCACGAGGAGCTGACCGCGACGCTCCGCGCCAAGCTCGCCGAGGTCGCGCTGGGCGGCGGTGAGAAGGCCCGCGCACGGCACACCGCGCGCGGCAAGCTGCTGCCGCGGGACCGGGTGGACACCCTCCTGGACCCGGGCTCCCCGTTCCTGGAGCTGGCCCCGCTCGCGGCGAACGGGATGTACGGCGACGCGGCCCCGGCGGCCGGGGTCATCGCGGGCATCGGCCGGGTCTCGGGCCGGGAGTGCGTGATCGTCGCCAACGACGCGACCGTCAAGGGCGGCACGTACTACCCGATGACGGTGAAGAAGCACCTGCGGGCCCAGGAGGTGGCGCTGGAGAATCGTCTCCCCTGCCTCTACCTGGTCGACTCGGGCGGCGCGTTCCTGCCGATGCAGGACGAGGTCTTCCCCGACCGCGAGCACTTCGGCCGGATCTTCTACAACCAGGCCCGTATGTCCGGCGCCGGCATCCCGCAGATCGCCGCCGTCCTCGGCTCCTGCACGGCCGGTGGCGCGTACGTCCCGGCGATGAGCGACGAGGCCGTGATCGTGCGGAACCAGGGCACGATCTTCCTGGGCGGACCGCCGCTGGTGAAGGCGGCGACCGGCGAGGTCGTCACGGCGGAGGAGCTCGGCGGCGGCGAGGTGCACTCCCGTACGTCCGGGGTCACCGACCACCTCGCCGAGGACGACGCGCACGCCCTGCGGATCGTCAGGAACATCGTCGCCACCCTGCCCGCTCGGGGCGCGCTGCCCTGGTCGGTCGAGCCGGTCGAGGAGCCGAAGGTCGACCCGGCGGGGCTCTACGGCGCGGTGCCGGTGGACTCCCGTACCCCGTACGACGTCCGCGAGGTCATCGCACGGATCGTGGACGCCTCCCGCTTCCAGGAGTTCAAGGCCGAGTACGGGCAGACGCTGATCACCGGCTTCGCCCGGATCCACGGCCACCCGGTCGGGATCGTCGCCAACAACGGCATCCTGTTCGCCGAGTCCGCCCAGAAGGGCGCGCACTTCATCGAGCTGTGCGACCAGCGCGGCATCCCGCTGCTCTTCCTGCAGAACATCACCGGCTTCATGGTCGGCAAGGCGTATGAGCACGGTGGTATCGCCAAGCACGGCGCGAAGATGGTCACGGCGGTGGCCACCACGCGCGTGCCGAAGCTGACCGTGGTCGTCGGCGGCTCGTACGGCGCGGGCAACTACTCGATGTGCGGCCGGGCGTACTCCCCGCGCTTCCTTTGGATGTGGCCCAACGCCAAGATCTCGGTCATGGGCGGCGAGCAGGCGGCGTCCGTCCTCGCGACCGTCAAGCGGGACCAGCTCGGCGACGAGTGGAGCGCGGAGGACGAGGAGGCCTTCAAGGCCCCGATCCGCGCGCAGTACGAGACCCAGGGCAGCGCCTACTACGCCTCGGCGCGGCTCTGGGACGACGGGGTCATCGACCCGATGGAGACCCGCCAGGTGGTGGGCCTCGCCCTGACGGCCTGTGCCAACGCGCCCCTGGGTGACCCCCAGTTCGGCGTCTTCCGGATGTGAGGGGACCACAGAAGATGGCTCAGGAGATGCCGCAGAGGATGTTCGACACGGTCCTCGTCGCCAACCGCGGCGAGATCGCGGTCCGCGTCATCCGCACGCTGCGCGCGCTCGGCGTCCGCTCGGTCGCCGTGTACAGCGACGCGGACGCGGAGGCCCGGCACGTCCGGGAGGCGGACACGGCCGTACGGATCGGCCCGCCGCCGGCCTCGGAGTCGTACCTGTCGATCCCGGCGCTGCTCGACGCGGCGCGGCGGACCGGCGCGCAGGCGGTCCACCCCGGCTACGGCTTCCTCGCGGAGAACGCGGGCTTCGCGCAGGCCTGCGCGGACGCGGGCCTGGTCTTCATCGGCCCGTCGGCGTCCGCGATCTCGCTGATGGGCGACAAGATCCGGGCCAAGGACACGGTCAGGGCGGCCGGCGTCCCGGTGGTCCCGGGTGCGGCGGACCCCGACCTGGCGTCGGCGGCGCGGGAGCTGGGCGCGCCCGTGCTCCTGAAGCCCTCGGCGGGCGGTGGCGGCAAGGGCATGCGCCTGGTGCGCGACCTGTCGGTGCTCGACGACGAGATCGCGGCGGCGCGCCGCGAGGCCCGCTCGTCCTTCGGGGACGACACGCTGCTCGTGGAGCGGTGGATCGACCGCCCGCGCCACATCGAGATCCAGGTCCTCGCCGACGCGCACGGGAACGTGGTCCACCTCGGCGAGCGCGAGTGCTCGCTGCAGCGGCGCCACCAGAAGATCATCGAGGAGGCCCCGAGCATCCTGCTGACCCCCGAACTCCGCGCGGAGATGGGCGAGTCGGCGGTCGAGGCGGCCCGCTCGTGCGGGTATGTCGGCGCGGGCACGGTGGAGTTCATCGTGCCGGGCGGCGACCCGTCCTCGTACTACTTCATGGAGATGAACACCCGGCTCCAGGTGGAGCACCCGGTGACCGAGCTGATCACGGGCCTGGACCTGGTGGAGTGGCAGCTGCGGGTGGCGGCGGGCGAGCCGCTCGCCTTCGGCCAGTCCGACATCCGCCTGGACGGCTGGGCGATCGAGGCCCGGATCTGCGCGGAGGACCCCTCGCGCGGCTTCCTGCCCTCGGGCGGCACGGTCCTCTCCCTGCGGGAGCCGCAGGGGGACCGGGTGCGCACGGACTCGGGCCTGAGCGAGGGCACGGAGGTCGGCAGCCTGTACGACCCGATGCTGTCGAAGGTCATCGTGCACGCCCCGGACCGCCCGACGGCCCTCCGCCGCCTGCGCGCGGCCCTCGCGGACACGGTCACCCTGGGCGTGCAGACGAACGCGGGGTTCCTCCGCCGCCTGCTCGCCCACCCGGACGTCATGACCGGCGACCTGGACACCGGCCTGGTGGAGCGGGACGCGGAGAGCCTGATCGACGCGTCCGTACCGCCGGAGGTGTACGCGGCGGCGGCGCTGGCACGCCAGTACCCGCCGGCGACGGCCCCGGCGGGCGCCTGGACGGACCCCTTCGACGCCCCCTCCGGCTGGCGGCTCGGCGGCCGGCCGTCCTGGACCCCGCACCACTTCCGGGTCCCCGGCCACGACCCGGTGACGGTCCGCGTGCGCGGTACGGCGGCCGGCGCCGAGGTGCTGCTCGGCGACGCACCGGCCTCGCCCGGAGCGGCCGAGGTCTCCGCCGACCGGGTGACCGTCCACCTCGACGGGGTCATGCACCACTTCCGTCTCGCCCGCTCCCCCGAAGGCCGCTGGCTCGGCCGGGACGGGGACTCCTGGCACGTCCTGGACCACGACCCGGTCGCCGCCGCCCTCACCGGCGCCCGGCACGGCGGCGCCGACACGCTCGCCGCGCCCATGCCGGGCACGGTCACCGTCGTGAAGGTCGCCGTCGGGGACGAGGTCGAGGCCGGGCAGAGCCTGCTCGTGGTCGAGGCGATGAAGATGGAGCACGTCATCTCCGCCCCGCACGCCGGCACCGTCACCGAGCTGGACGTCACCCCCGGCTCCACCGTCGCCATGGACCAGATCCTCGCCGTGGTGACCCCCAGGGAGGAATCATGACCGAGGGCCTGCCCATGCGCGTGCCCGCGTCCGGGCTGCCGGCCCGGGTCCGGATCCACGAGGTCGGGCCGCGCGACGGGCTCCAGAACGAGAAGTCGGTCGTGCCGACCGAGGTGAAGGCCGAGTTCGTCCGCCGGCTGGCCGCCGCCGGGCTCTCCACGGTAGAGGCGACCAGCTTCGTGCACCCCAAGTGGGTGCCCCAACTGGCCGACGCCGAGGCGCTGTTCCCGCAGCTCCAGGGCGTGCCCGCGCGGCTTCCCGTCCTCGTGCCCAACGAGCGCGGACTCGACCGCGCCCTCGCCCTCGGGGCGCGGGACGTCGCCGTCTTCGCCTCCGCCACCGAGTCCTTCGCGAAGGCCAATCTCAACCGGACCGTCGACGAGGCGCTCGCCATGTTCGAGCCCGTCGTCACCCGGGCCATAGAGCACGGCCTCCGCGTCCGCGGCTACCTCTCGATGTGCTTCGGCGACCCCTGGGAGGGGGCCGTCCCGGTCGAGCAGGTCGTCCGCGTCACCAAGGCCCTCGCCGAGATGGGATGCGACGAGTTGAGCCTCGGCGACACCATCGGGGTCGCCACCCCGGGGCACGTCACCGAGCTGCTCCGGCGTCTGAACGACGCCGGTGTGCCGACCCGCCGCCTCGCCGTGCACTTCCACGACACCTACGGCCAGGCCCTGTCCAACACGCTCGCCGCTCTCCAGCACGGCGTGACCACCGTCGACGCCTCCGCGGGCGGCCTCGGCGGCTGCCCGTACGCCAAGAGCGCCACGGGCAACCTCGCCACCGAGGACCTCGTGTGGATGCTCGACGGCCTCGGCATCGAGACCGGTGTCGATCTGACCGCCCTCACCGCCACCAGCGTGTGGATGGCGGAGCAACTGGGCCGACCGAGCCCGTCCCGTACCGTCCGCGCCCTCTCCCACAAGGAGTGACCTCAGCCATGTCCCTCGACCACCGGCTCTCCGAAGAGCACGAGGAACTCCGCCGCACCGTGGAGGAGTTCGCGCACGACGTCGTCGCGCCGAAGATCGGCGACTACTACGAGCGCCACGAGTTCCCGTACGAGATCGTCCGCGAGATGGGCCGGATGGGCCTGTTCGGCCTGCCGTTCCCGGAGGAGTACGGCGGCATGGGCGGTGACTACCTCGCCCTCGGCATCGCCCTCGAGGAGCTCGCCCGCGTCGACTCCTCCGTCGCCATCACCCTGGAGGCGGGTGTCTCGCTCGGCGCGATGCCGGTCTACCGCTTCGGCACGGAGGAGCAGAAGCGGGAGTGGCTGCCGCGGATGTGCTCCGGCGAGATCCTGGGCGCGTTCGGCCTGACCGAGCCCGGCGCGGGCAGCGACGCGGGCGGCACGCGCACCACCGCCGTCCGCGACGGCGACGACTGGGTCATCAACGGCTCGAAGTGCTTCATCACCAACTCCGGTACGGACATCACGGGCCTGGTCACGGTCACCGCCGTCACCGGCCGCAAGCCCGACGGCCGCCCGCTGATCTCCTCGATCATCGTCCCGTCCGGCACCCCGGGCTTCACGGTCGCCGCGCCCTACTCCAAGGTCGGCTGGAACGCCTCGGACACCCGCGAGCTGTCCTTCGACGACGTCCGCGTCCCGGTCGGGAACCTGCTGGGCGAGGAGGGCCGTGGCTACGCGCAGTTCCTGCGCATCCTCGACGAGGGCCGGATCGCCATCTCGGCGCTCGCGACCGGTCTCGCGCAGGGCTGTGTGGACGAGTCCGTGAAGTACGCGAAGGAACGTCACGCCTTCGGCCGCCCGATCGGCGACAACCAGGCCATCCAGTTCAAGATCGCGGACATGGAGATGCGGGCCCACATGGCCCGGATCGGCTGGCGCGACGCGGCCTCGCGGCTGGTGCTCGGCGAGCCGTTCAAGAAGGAGGCGGCGCTCGCGAAGCTGTACTCCTCCACGGTCGCGGTCGACAACGCCCGCGAGGCCACCCAGATCCACGGCGGCTACGGCTTCATGAACGAGTACCCGGTGGCCCGGATGTGGCGCGACTCCAAGATCCTGGAGATCGGCGAGGGCACGAGCGAGGTCCAGCGCATGCTGATCGCCCGCGAGTTGGGCCTGTCGGCCGCCTGACGGCTGTCGCCCCGCGCGAGGACGCCCGTCACCCCGGCCGGGGTGACGGGCGTCGCCCGTGGGCCAGGTGGGCGGGTCGGGCCCTCGGTACGGCGAACTCCGCACAGCCGCACGCGGGCGGCCGCCCTGTCGGGACGGCGCGTCAGAGCACCGCGAGCCGGTCCACCAGCAGCTCCGTCCTCCGCGCGGCGTCCGCCGGGGGCAGGCGTCCCGCCCGGGTCAGGGTCGCCAGACCGTGCAGTGCCGCCCAGAACACCTCGGTGAACATCCCCGGGTGGACGCCGTCCCCGGCGACCTCCGCGAGGCTCTCCAGAAGCGCGGCGAAGGCGTCCTTCAGCGGCTCCGGGGTGTCCTCCCGCGCGAACGCCAGGCCGCCGTCGAGCTGGAACATGGCGTCGTAGACCGCCGGGTTGCGCTCGGCGAAGTCGAGGTAGGCGCGGGCCAGGGCGGTGACCCGGGCGCGAGGGCCGTCCGCGGCGGAGGTCGCGGCCCGGAGCGCCACGGCCATCTCGGCGGCACCCTGGAGGGCGACGGCGCCGATGATCTCGCGCTTGCCGCGGAAGTGGCTGTAGAGGACGGGCTGGCTGTATTCGATGCGCTCGGCCAGCCGCCGGGTGGTCACCGCGTCCCAGCCCTGGCTCTCGGCGAGTTCGCGGGCCGTCGCCACGATGAGCCGCTCGCGGTCCGCCCGTTCGCGTTGCTTCCGTTCCTGTACCGACATGACTCGATCCTAGCACCGCTAGACAATCGAGCGGCAGCAGAGCTAGCGTTGCCTCACCAGCTAGCGGCGCTAGATTCCAGGAGGGGTCACCATGCTCGAAACACTCGAGGTCGTCACCACCGTGGTCGTCGGTCTGATGGTGGGGGTGGAGTTCTCCGTCGCCTTCGTCATCAACCCGATCCTCAACGCCCTTCCGGAGGACAGCGGCATGCTCGGCCGCGCCCACGGGGGCCGGATGCTGGGCGCCGTGATGCCGGTCTGGTACATCACCTCGCTCGTCCTCGTCGCGATCCTGGCCGTCGCCGGATGGCACCACGAAGGGGCGGGACTCCTCGTCACCGCCGGCGCGCTGCTGATGGTCAGCGTGATCATGTCGGTCCTGCTGCTCGTCCCGATCAACAACCGGGGCAAGACGTGGACCCCCGACAACCGGCCCGAGGACTGGAAGGAGCAGAAGAACCGCTGGGACCGCTACCACTACGTCCGGGTCGGCGTCATCGTCGCCGCCTTCGCCTTCCTGGCCGCCGCCCTGACCTGACACCGCGAACGACACCGCGGACCCGCACCGCAGACCGGCACCGCGGAGCCGCGGTCAGGCTCTCCGCCGCGCCGGGGCCGAGAGGTTCCGGCGCACCCGGACGCAACCGGGGCCTACCGGGCGGAACTTCACCTTCGGGGCGGCCAAGCCCCGCGCAGGGTGCCGCATATGCCACCGACATGTGACGCGCATCCCAGCCCCAACTCGCCCCCACCCCTCCAGATCAACGTGAGGTTAGGCTAACCTACCTTCGACTTACCCCAGGCCGACCGCCGTCCCCGGCACGTACCGAAAGCGACTCCGCCATGCCCAG
>NZ_JBEZNQ010000130.1:0-12784 GCF_040653315.1 Streptomyces sp. NPDC047981
GTGGCGGCGGAGGCGTAGGCGGGGACGACGGGGGTGCCGCCGAGCCGCTCGGAGAGCGCGGCGGCGATCAGCCGGACGGCCGCGAGCCCCTCGGGGTCCCGGGAGCCGGCCGCCGCGAGGACGACGCCGGTGGCGCGCGAGGCGCTGTCGGCGGAGGTCCAGCCCGCCTCGGTCAGCCGGTCGGCGAGCGCCTCGACGAGCAGCGGGTGCGCGCCGAGCGGCGCGGCGATCCGGACCCGGCCCTCGGGCAGCGCGGCGGCAGCGGTGGGCAGGTCGTGCTTGACGTGGTGCCCGGGCCCGAAGAGCAGCGGGACGAGAACGGCGCGGGGGCAGGCGGGGGCCGCCGGGGCCAGGACGCGCCCCGTCCGCGCGAGGTCCGTCCGCGCGAGGTCCGTGCGTGCCGGGTCCGTGCGGGGGAGGTCGGTGCACGCCGGGTCCGTGCGGGGGAGATCCGTGCGCGGGAGATCCGTCCGCGCGTGGTCCGTGCGTGCCGGGTCCGCCGAACCCGTGCCCACGGCCGCGGGGGCGGCGGGCGCGAGGTCGGCCAGGGCGGCCGGGAGGAGCGGGGGGTTCAGTTCGATGTGGGCGAGGCGGACGTCGAGGCCCGGGCGGAGTTCGCGGACGCGTTCCGCCAGCCGGCCGAGGGTGGCGGCGGCGCGCGGGTCGCGGCTGCCGTGGCCGACGGCCACGAGGGCGGGGCGGGTGTCGCGCACGGCTCCGTACGGGCGGACCTGGCTGAGGCGCTCGCCGAGCCGGGTCGTGATCGTGCCGAGCAGCTCGGCCGTGGTGTCGAACGTACTGTCGTCCCGCTCCGTCATGCACCGATCCTGACGGCGCCGCGTTGCCGCCCCGTTGCGCGGGCGTCACGAGTGTTTTCCGTGCCCTCACCGCCGCCCGGGCGGCGGTGTCAGGCCGCCAGCCAGACCCGGAGCGGGCCGAGTTCCTCGAAGCCCACGGCGAGCGCGGGCGGCAGGTCGTCGCCGGACTCGTAGCCGACGACGGGGCTGCCGGCGTCGACCTGGGTCAGACAGCCGGCCCACACCTCGGCCGGGTCCACCCCTGGTGCGGCGAAGAGGTTGGAGATACCGGTGAGGCGCCAGTTGTCGGTGAGCACCGCTCCCCCGGCGATCCGGCCCTCGGCGTCGTACCCGGCGACGATCCTCGTGTACGGGTCGGTGAGGAGTCCGGCGCGGAAGAGCGCCGCTTCGTCGGCGTCTCCGCCGCTCCACGCCAGGGCCCAGTCGAGGAGTCCCTCGGGGGTGCCGACGGCGCGCCAGGTGGTGCCCGCCGGCGCCTCGGTCTGCGTCGGGGGAAGCCACCCGGGCCGGTGGATCCAGCGCGCATCGAAGAGCGGCCGGAAGCCCTCGGCGGCCAGGTCGAGCCGGGCGAAGGAGTCCTTGACCGTGGCGCCGGGCGTCTCGCGGTCGATGGAGTCGAGGACGTCCCGTACGGACGCGTCGTCGGTCAGCGTCACCGCGTCCGGGTAGTAGAGCGGGGTCCGGCGGGTGTTGGTCCAGGCGCGCGGCCCGAAGGCGCCGGGGCGGCCGTGCGCGGCGCACATCGCCTGGCACCACTCCGCGTTGTTGAGGGCGGCCTCGTCGATCATGCGCGGATCGTACGGGTTCACCCCTTCCTCTCTCATCCTTTTATCTAGCGGAATATCTTTTCCGTCATGCGAATGTCTCCCTCCCCTCCCCCCGGGCTGCCCCGGCGCGCCGCCGCCGAACTCGTGGGCACCGCGGCGCTGGTGGCCGTCGTCGTCGGATCGGGCATCCAGGCGGCCGCGCTCAGCCCGGACGTCGGGGTGCGCCTGCTGGCCAACTCGCTCGCCTCGGCCCTCGGGCTCGGTCTGCTCATCGCCCTCCTCGGCCCTCTCTCCGGCGGCCACCTCAACCCCGTCGTGACCCTCTCCGAGTGGTGGGCCCGCCGGGGCGAGGACGGCGCCCCGAGGATCCGCGAGGTGGGGGTCTACGTGGCCGCCCAGTTCGTCGGCGCCGTCGCCGGTGCCCTGCTCGCCGAGGCCATGTTCGGTCGGGCGCCGGGCACCTGGTCCACCGCCGTCCGCTCCGATCCGCATCTGCTGCTCGGCGAGACCGTCGCCACGGCCGGGCTCGTCCTGCTCGTCCAGGGCCTGCGCCGGATCGGCCGCTCCTCGCTCGCCCCGATCGCCGTGGGCGGCTACCTGCTGGCCGCGATCTGGTTCACCTCCTCGGGCTCCTTCGCCAACCCGGCCGGGACGGTCGGCCGCTCCTTCTCCGACTCCTTCACCGGGATAGCCCCCGGCTCGCTCCCCGGGTTCGTCGGCGCTCAGCTCCTCGGCGCGCTGCTCGGCGTCGCCCTCGCCTCCGTGCTGTACGGCGGCCGGAACGAACCGAAAGGCCCGCGTTCGCGTCGAACAGGGTGACGGAACAGTCGAGATCCACGGAGGTTCATCCATGCGCGGCCTGCGACGCGTGCGCGTACCCGCCCGGCTGAAGCGGGGCGTGCTCGGGCTGAGGCGGGGCGTGCTCGGGCTGACCCGGGTCCCGCTCGTGCCGCGCACCACCAGGGCCAGGCGCCGTACGGTCCAGGCCGTCATGCTGGGCGCCGTCCTCGCCCTCGCGCCCGCGACCTGGACGCACGCCGTCGCCGACAGCCGGCTGCGCACCACCGCCGACGTGCCGGCCCAGGAGGTCGCCGTCGTCTTCGGCGCAGGCCTCTGGAACGGGCGCCCGACCCCGTACCTCGCGCACCGGCTCGACACCGCCGCCGAGCTGTACCGCGCGGGCAAGGTCAAGGTCGTCCTCGTCACCGGCGACAACAGCCGGGTCGAGTACGACGAGCCGGACGCGATGCGCACGTACCTCACCGAGCGCGGGGTGCCGGACGGCCGGATCGTCAGCGACTACGCGGGCTTCGACACCTGGGACTCGTGCGTCCGCGCCAAGAGGATCTTCGGCGTCGACCGGGCCGTCCTCGTCACCCAGGACTTCCACATCAAGCGGGCCGTGGCGCTCTGCCGGGCCGCCGGCATCGAGTCGTACGGGGTGAAGGTCGTCGAGCCCCACGACTCCGTCTTCTACTACGGCGGCGTCCGCGAGCTCGTCGCGGCGGGCAAGGCGGCCCTGGACGCGGGCCTCCGTCCCGACCCGCACTTCCTCGGCGAGCGGGAGCGGGGCGTGACGGAGGCGCTCGCCTCCGCCCGCTGACCCTCACGGCAGGCACGGCGGCCGCGGGAGCAGAACGGGCGGCACCCGTAATGCGGAGCGCCCCCGCCCGTAACACGGCCGTCGCAGAGTTTCCGCATGTCCGAGGCTGTCACCACCCCCGCCGCCCCTGCCGCCCCTGCCACCGCCGTCGCCACGCACTGCCCCTACTGCGCGCTCCAGTGCGGCATGTCGCTGCGCCCGTCGGCAGGCTCCGCGGAGGTGCCCCTGGAGGTGGTGGAGCGCCCCGACTTCCCCGTCAACCGGGGCGCGCTGTGCGGCAAGGGCCGTACCGCCCCGGCCGTACTCTCCTCCCGGGTCAGGCTGACCGGGCCCCTGGTCCGGTGCCCTGACACAGGTGTCCTGAAGTCCGCCTCCTGGGAGGAGGCACTCGCCGCCGTCGCCGAGGGGCTGAGCCGGACCCGCGCCGACCACGGACCCGATGCCGTGGGGGTCTTCGGCGGCGGCGGCCTCACCAACGAGAAGGCGTACACGCTCGGCAAGTTCGCCCGGGTCGTGCTCGGCACCTCGCAGATCGACTACAACGGCCGCTTCTGCATGTCGTCGGCGGCGGCCGCGCACCAGCGGGCCTTCGGCCTCGACCGGGGGCTCCCCTTCCCGCTCGACGACGTCCCGCGCACCGGCTGCGTGATCCTCGTCGGCTCCAACCTGGCCGAGACGATGCCGCCCGCGCTGCGCTACCTGACCGAGCTGCGCGCCAACGGCGGGAAGCTGATCGTCGTCGACCCGCGCCGCACCCGCACCGCCGAGCAGGCCGATCTCCACCTCGCGCCCCGCCCCGGCACCGACCTCGCGCTCGCGCTCGGGCTGCTCCATCTCGTGGTCGCCGAGGGGCGGGTGGACGAGGAGTTCGTCCGGGAGCGGACGGAGGGGTGGGAGGCGGCCAGGGCCGGGGCGATGGCGCACTGGCCCGAGCTCGTCGAGCGGATCACGGGTGTGCCGGTGCCGCTGCTGCGGGACGCGATGCGGATGTTCTGCGACGCGGAGAGCGGGATGGTGCTCACCGCGCGCGGCCCGGAGCAGCAGTCGAAGGGCACGGACACCGTCGGCGCGTGGATCAACCTCTGCCTGGCGACCGGGCGGGCCGGGCGTCCGCTGAGCGGATACGGCTGCCTCACCGGCCAGGGCAACGGCCAGGGCGGCCGGGAGCACGGCCAGAAGGCGGACCAGCTGCCCGGCTACCGGAAGCTGGACGACCCGGCGGCGCGGGCGCACGTGGCGGGCGTGTGGGGGGTGGACCCGGACACGCTGCCGGGGCCCGGGCGCAGCGCCTACGAACTCCTGGACGCGCTCGGCGGCGAGGTGAAGGCGCTGCTCCTCATGGGCTCCAACCCCGTGGTGTCGGCGCCGCGCGCCGCGCACATCGAGGGGCGGCTGCGCGCGCTGGACTTCCTGGCGGTCGCGGACGTGGTCCTGTCGGAGACGGCGGAGCTGGCGGACGTGGTCCTGCCGGTCACCCAGTGGGCGGAGGAGACGGGCACGACCACCAACCTGGAGGGGCGGGTGCTGCTGCGGCAGCGGGCGATCACCCCGCCGGCGGGGGTCCGCACGGACCTGGAGGTCCTGCACGGGCTCGCGGCCCTCCTCGGCCGGGAGAAGGGCTTCCCGACGGACCCGGAGGAGGTCTTCGACGAGCTCCGTCGCGCGTCGGCGGGCGGCCCGGCGGACTACTCGGGCATCAGCTACCGCCGCCTGCGCGAGGAGAACGGCGTCTTCTGGCCGTGCCCGGAGGAAGGGAGCGGCGGGGAGGGCGCTCTCCCGGAGAGCACGGCGGGTGAGGGCGCCGGGCGACCGGAGCCTCGCGTGCGGGTTCCGCACCCCGGGAGCCCTCGGCTCTTCCTCGACCGGTTCGCGACGCCGAGCGGGCGCGCCCGGTTCGTGGCGGTCGCGCACCGGGCGGCGGCGGAGGAGACCGACGCCGACTACCCCGTCGTCCTGACGACCGGGCGGGTCGTCGCGCAGTACCAGTCCGGGGCGCAGACCCGGCGCGTGGCCGAGCTGAACGCCGCCGCGCCCGGGGCGTTCGTGGAGCTGCATCCGCGGCTCGCCGAGCGGATCGGGGTCGCCGAGGGCGAGCGGGTCGCCGTGGTGTCCCGGCGTGGCCGGGCGGTCGCGCCCGCGCGGATCACCGCGGCCATCCGGCCCGACACGGTGTTCATGCCGTTCCACTGGCCCGGCGAGGGCCGCGCCAACACCCTCACCAACCCGGCGCTCGACCCGGTCTCCCGGATGCCCGAGTTCAAGACGTGCGCGGTCCGGGTCGAGCCCGCCAGTCCCCGCCCGTGATGAGCGGCCCGTACGGGGTGCCGGGCGCCGCGAACCAGACCCAGGCCCGCACGACCGCGCCGTCCGCGAGCCGGACCGCCTCGCACTCGGTCCGCTCGTAGCCGGCCGGGAGCTCCACCCGGTCGAGCAGGTCCAGGAGTTCGGCGTACCCGCCCGGCGCGGCGGTCACCAGGTCGCCCGCGACGAGCCCGTCGCCCGGCACGGCGTACGGATAGCCGGGCCCGTCGTACAGGAGCGCGCCCGCCAGCCGCGCCGGTTCCTCCCGGGCCGTGCGGCCGATCAGGAAGCGGTCGTGGTTGTACTCGCCGGGCCGCAGCGTGCCGTAGACGAAGAAGGGCAGCTCCCTCATGCCGGGGGAAGCGCCGACGTCTCGGCCTCCAGCCACGCCAGATACGCGGCCGAGGCCCGCACCACCGGGGTGGCGAGGACCTCGGGGGTCTCGTAGTCGTGCGCGGCCAGGAGGTGGGCCTCCAGCTCGTCGTAGCGCGCCTCCGTCGTCTTGAAGAGGACCTGCCACTCCTCCTCGGTCTCGATCGCCTTCCGCCAGTGGTAGACGGAGGTGACAGGACCGGAGACCTGGGCGCAGGCGGCGAGGCGGGCCTCGACCGCGCCGCGCGCGAGCTCCTGGGCCTTGGCCGGGCTGTCGGTGGTGGTGAGTACGGTGAGGGCGAGGGTCACGCGGCCCACCGTACTCACCCCCGACCCGCCCCGCGCCCTCACCGCGGGGCCCCGGTCCCACGGCACCCCGCCCCGGGCTCACGCCGCCGCCTCGAACTGGGCCGCGTGCAGCCGGGCGTAGGCGCCTCCCGCGGCCAACAGCTCCTCGTGCGTGCCCTGTTCGACGATGGCGCCCCGGTCCATCACGAGGATCACGTCCGCGTCCCTGATGGTGGAGAGCCGGTGCGCGATCACGAAGGACGTACGGCCCGCCCGGAGCGAGGACATGGCCCGCTGGATGAGCACCTCGGTACGGGTGTCGACGGAGCTGGTCGCCTCGTCCAGGACCAGGATCACCGGCTCGGACAGGAACGCCCGCGCGATGGTGATGAGCTGCTTCTCGCCCGCGCTGAGGCCGGCGCCGTCCTCGTCGAGGACCGTGTCGTAGCCGTCGGGGAGGGTGCGGATGAACCGGTCCGCGTGGGTCGCCATCGCGGCCTCCACGATCCGCTCGCGCGACACCTCGCCCGGAACTCCGTACGCGATGTTCTCCGCGATCGTCCCGCCGAAGAGCCAGGTGTCCTGCAGGACCATGCCGATCCCGGAGCGGAGCTCCTCGCGGGACATCGCCGCGATGTCGGTCCCGTCCAGGGTGATCCGGCCGCCGGTGATCTCGTAGAACCGCATCAGGAGGTTCACCAGCGTGGTCTTGCCGGCGCCGGTCGGGCCGACGATCGCGACCGTCTGCCCCGGCTCCACGCTCAGCGACAGGTCCTCGACGAGCGGCTTGTCCGGCTCGTAGCGGAACGCCACCTTCTCGAAGGAGACCCTGCCCTCGGCCGCCTTGCGCGGGGACACGGGTGCGACGGGCGCGGGGGACTCCTCCTCTGCGTCGAGGAGGTCGAAGACCCGCTCGGCGGAGGCGACCCCGGACTGCAGCAGGTTGGCCATGGCCGCGATCTGGTTGATCGGGCCGTTGAACTCGTACGAGTACTGGATGAACGCCTGCACGTCGCCGACGCTCAGCGTGCCGCTCGCCACCCGCAGCCCGCCGACGACCGCGATCAGGACGTAGTTGAGGTTCCCGACGAAGGTGAGGGCCGGCTGGATGAAGCCGGAGATGAACTGGGCCCGGAAGCTCGCCCCGTACAGCTCCTCGCCCAGCTCGTCGAAGCGCGCCACGGCCGCGTCCCGCCGGCCGAAGACGACGACCTCGGCGTGACCGGTGATCATCTCCTCGACGTGGCTGTTGAGCCGGCCGGTGACCGCCCACTGCTTCACGAACTGCGGCTGGGCGCGCTTGCCGATCCGCGCCGCGACGAACAGCGAGACGGGGACGGTCGCGAGGGCGACGAGGGCGAGCAGCGGCGAGATCCAGCACATCATCACCAGCACGCCGACCAGCGTGAGGAGCGCCCGGACCATCTGGCTGAAGGCCTGCTGGAGGGTCTGGACGATGTTGTCGATGTCGTTGGTGGTGCGGCTGAGGAGTTCGCCGCGGGGCTGCCCGTCGAGGTACGAGAGCGGCAGCCGGGCCAGCTTGGCCTGGGCCTCGGCGCGCAGCCGGTGTCCCGCGCGCTGGACGACGCTCGTGGCGAGGCGCTGCTGGACCCAGTTGAACGCGGCGGAACCCGCGACGGCCGCGAAGGAGAGGGCGAGCATCTCGCCGACGGCGCGGAAGTCGACGCCGGCCGGGCGCGCGGCGCCCGAGACGACGAGGTCGGTCGCGCGGCCGAGGAACAGCGGGCTGAGGACGGCGAGGGAGACGCTCGCGGCCGCGGCGGCGAGGACGCCGATGAGGCGGGTGCGTTCGGGGGCCATGGTGCGCAGCAGCCGGAGGCCGGAGGCGCGGAAGTCGAGGGAGCGTTCCAGGGACGGGGTGCTGATGCCGGGGCCGCGCTGCTGCACGGCGGGTCCTCGGCGCTCGGGGGCGGTCTTCTGCGGCTTCTTCATCGCGTCCGGCTTCTCCGGCTTCTCCGGCTTCTCCGGCTTCTCCGGCTTCTCCGGCTTCTCCGGCTTCATCGGCTGCATCGGCTTCTCCGGCGCGCGGGTGTCGCTCATGCCGCTTCCTCCTCGGTGAGCTGGGAGAGGACGATCTCCCGGTACGTGGCGTTGGTCCGCATGAGCTCCTCGTGGGTGCCGCTGCCGACGGCCCGGCCCTGGTCGAGGACGACGATCCGGTCGGCGTCGCGGATGGTGGAGACGCGCTGGGCGACGATGACGACGGTCGCGTCGGCGGTCTCCTCCTTCAGCGCCGCCCTGAGCAGTGCGTCGGTGCGGTAGTCGAGCGCGGAGAACGAGTCGTCGAAGAGGTACACCCGGGGGCGGGCGACGAGGACACGGGCGATGGCGAGCCGTTGGCGCTGGCCGCCGGAGAGGTTGGTGCCGCCCTGCGCGACCGGCGCGTCGAGCCCCTCGGGCAGGGCGCGGACGAAGTCGGCGGCCTGGGCGACCTCCAGGGCGTGCCACAGTTCCTCGTCGCTCGCCTCGGGCCGCCCGTACCGCAGGTTGCTCGCGACCGTGCCGGAGAAGAGGTACGGCTTCTGCGGGACGAGTCCGACGGTACGGGCGAGCAGCGCGGGGTCCATGGCGCGGACGTCGACGCCGCCGACCGTGACCTGGCCGTCGGTGGCGTCGAAGAGCCGCGCCACGAGACCGAGGAGGGTGGACTTGCCGCTGCCGGTGGAGCCGATGACGGCGGTGGTGCGGCCGGGGCGGGCGGTGAGGCGCACGGCGCGCAGGACGGGCTCCTCGGCGCCGGGGTAGCTGAAGTCGGCGTCCCGGACGTCGAGGAGACCGGGGCCGTGGAGGGTGTGGACGGGGGCGGTGGGGGCGGAGACGGCGGGTTCGGTGTCGAGGATCTCCTGGATGCGTTCGGCGCTGACCTCGGCCCGCGGCATGTGCATCAGCAGGAAGAGCACCATCATCACCGACATCATGATCTGGAGCAGATAGCCGAGGAACGCGATCAGCGAACCGGCCTGCAGGGCACCGGACTCGATGCGGTGGGCGCCGACCCAGATGATGGCGACGGTCGACAGTTCCCAGACGATCAGCACGATCGGGAACATCAGCGCCTGGAGCCGGCCGACCTGGGTGCCGACCGAGCGCAGTTCGTCGTTGGCCCCGCCGAAGCGGAGCTGCTCGTGCCGGTCACGGACGAAGGCGCGGACGACCCGGACGCCGGTGATCTGCTCGCGCATCACCCGGTTGACCCGGTCGACCCGCTCCTGCATGCCCCGGAAGAGCGGTCGCATGCGCAGCACGACACCGCCGACCCCGCCGGCCATCATCGGGACGAAGAGCAGGAACAGCAGGGCGAGCGGGACGTCCTGGTCGAGGGCCATGACGATGCCTCCGACGCACAGCAGGGGCGCCGCCACCAGCATCGTCAGGACGAGCACGGCGAACGTCTGGACCTGCTGGACGTCGTTGGTGGTGCGGGTGATGAGGGAGGCGGTGCCGAAGCGGCTGATCTCCTGGGCGGAGAAGTCCTGGACCCGGCGGAAGACGGCGGCGCGCACGTCACGGGCGACGCCCATGGCGATCCGCGCGCCGAAGTAGACGGCGGCGGCCGCGGCGGCGGCCTGGAAGAGGGTGACCGCCGCCATCAGACCCCCACCGGTCAGGACATGGCCGGTGTCCCCGCGCAGCACGCCGTTGTCGATGACGTCGGCGTTGAGCGTGGGCAGGGCGAGGGAGGCGAGGGACTGGGCGAGTTGGAGGAGGACGACGAGGGCCAGGGTCCACCGGTAGGGGCGGAGCCGTCCGGCGATGAGTCGCAGCAGCATGGAGGACTTCCCTCAGGCGCCGTAGGGGCGGGTGGTCTTGGCGTCCCGGAGGGCGTGGGCCCACCAGGCGAGCTGGTCGAGCATCGCCTTGGCGGCGGCGTCGGGACCGGCGGAGTCCCGGTGCCGGCCGGCCTCGTCGAACTCCCCGTGCGCGTTGTGGAAGGAGACCGTGTCGCGGATGGTCACGGCGTGCATCTCGGCGAAGACCAGGCGCAGTTGCTCCACGGCCCGCAGGCCGCCGGACATCCCGCCGTAGGAGACGAAGCCGACGGGCTTGGCCTGCCACTCGCCGAAGTGCCAGTCGATGAGGGACTTCAGGGAGGCGGGGAAGGAGTGGTTGAACTCGGGGGTGAGGACGACGAAGGCGTCGGCGGCGTCGAGGACCGGGGACACCTTGGCCAGTTCGGCGCGGACGGCTGCGGCGGGGTGGTGGGAGAGAGCGGTGGGCAGCTCGACATCGGCGAGGTCGACGAAGTCGACGGAGAAGTCGGTGTGCTCGGCGAGCCGGCCGCGGAACCACTCGGCGAGCACGGGGGCGAACCGTCCTTCGCGGTTGCTGGCGACGATGACGGCGAGCTTGAGCGGCGTGGAGTTCGTACGCGTGTTGTCCATGCCGACGATCCTGATACCTCAAGCTTGATTGAGGTCAAGCGGAGATTTCCCCGGCCCTCTTCGGGGACCCTACGACCCGTCAACATGCCTTGCATCAGCGGCCGTTCAGCCCCCTCCGGTAACATCGGGAGTCCGGGAACGGGAGCTGGACGGGGGTCCGTGGCATGGTCGTGAAGTACGTCGTCTCGCCACACAGCCGGCGCGGCACCTACCCGAACATCACCTCCGCCCTGCGCGCCTTCTCCGCCCTGCAGGCCGTGTCCCGCCGCCGGCGGTCGGCGGTCGTCGAGATCGCGGCCGGGCGGTACGAGGAGGGCCTCGTCGCCCGCGGCGACGTGCGGCTGGTCGCGGCCGAGGGGCCGGGCTCCGTCGAGGTGCACCTGGCACGCGGGACCGTCCTGGAGACCTACGGATCGGTCCAGGTCGAGGGGCTGGTGCTGGCCGGCCGGGACGTCGAGCAGGACGCCGTCGCCTGCGCGCAGGGCAGCCTCGTGCTCGACCGTGTGGAGGTCCGCACCCCGGGCGGGGTCGGCACGCACGCGCGGCCGAACACGCAGGTCAGCTTGCGGGACAGCACGTTCCTGCACGGCCGGACGCTGTTCACCGCGTCCACCGGGACGATCGAGCGGTGCCGGTTCACCGACGCCGCCGACAACGCGATCGCCGCGATCGAGGGCGCCCAGCTCTCCCTCCGGGGCAGCCGGGTCGAGGGCAGCCGGATCCACGGCGTCCGGGTCTGCGACGCGCGCGCCGAGGTCGCCGACTGCGAGCTGACCGGCACCGGGCACGCGGCCCTCATGGCGGACACCCGGGCCCGGCTCGTGGTGGCGGACTGCGCGATCACCGCCGTGCACGGGGAGGGGATCATGTTCATCGAGCAGTCCCGCGGCTCCGTGGACCGTACGCGCGTCACCGACGCCCGGCACGGTCTCGGCGCGGGGAGCGGCGCCGATCCGGTGGTGCGCGACTGCGTGTTCACCGCGTGCCGCGACACCGGCATCATCGTGGAGACCGACGCCCGGGGCCGGTACGAGGACTGCCGGGTCGTCGACGCCCGCAACGTGGGTGTGCTCTCGGCCCGGGGCGGCGCGCCGGAGGTCGTGCGCTGCCAGATCTCGGGCGGCAACGTCGGCATCGCGGTCACGGAGGGCTCCCGGGGGCGTTTCGGCGACGTCCGGATCGAGGACCTCCCGAACTCCGCGCTGCGGGTCATGGAGGGCTCGAAGGGCACCTTCGAGCACGTCCGGGTGGACCGCTGCACGCTGGGCCTGGACACCAACGGGGACGGCGGCACCACGGCCGACCTCACCGACGTGGCGTTCAGCGAGGTCGAGACCGCGGTGACCGCGCTCGGCCAGTCCAGGGTCACCCTCAGGGGCGTGACGGCGGAGCGCGTGGCGGTGGGCTTCTTCGCCGGCGAGGAGGCGCAGGCGCACCTGCACGACTGCACGGCCACCACGGTCAGGGTCGGCGGGGCCGTCGTGGCGGGCAAGGGCAGGGTCTTCGCGAAGAACCTCACGGTGCGCGGCTCGGAGGGAAACGGCCTGTCGGTGGCCGAGTCCGGCTATCTGAACGTCGCGGAGAGCGAGTTCACCGACTGCGCGACCGTGGGGGCGCTCTTCGCCGACGAGAGCTCCGGCCGTCTTGTGGACTGCGCCGTGAACGGGACCGAGGGGGTCGCCGTCATCCACAACGGCCGCGTCGAACTCGTCGGCCTGCGCACCTCGCTGGAGGTCGTCGACAAGACGGTGCGCACGGTCGATCAGAAGTCGACGGTCATCCACGTCGACGGCGTGTACGTCGCCGGCTCCGTCGTCAACAGCCAGCTCGCCTGGAACAACGACCGCGTCACCCAGAACCAGTCGAACGAGGACGGCAGGACCACATGAGCGAGCGCGAGAACGACCACCACTCCCAGGGGCCCGTCTTCCACGGCGCGGTCTCCCACAACCAGTTCGCCTGGGGCAACGAGACGGTCACCCAGAACCAGCAGTTCAACGGCGAGGGCGTCGCCCCGGGCTACGAGGCGCTCGCCGAGCGCGTCGCCGAGCTGCTGCGCGCCCTCCCCGAGCAGGGCCTGGCGGACCAGGAGCGCGAGGACACGGAGGCGGCGGCCGACGAGGTGCTCGCCACCATCGCGGGACCCGGCGAGCCCGAGCCGGGCCGGCTGCGCCGCTCGCTGGCCACCCTCAGGGGAGCCCTCGCCCCGGTCGCGACCGGCGTCGCGGCCGG
>NZ_JBEZNQ010000131.1:0-12783 GCF_040653315.1 Streptomyces sp. NPDC047981
CTCTCGGGCTTTCCTCCGGGCTTTTCCCTTCGGTCTTGCGTTTCCGACTCTATCAGATCTTTCCGATCCGATTTCCTCGGTGCTTTCCGGCTTCTTCGGTTTCCCGTTTCCACCTTCCTGCGTTTCCGACTCTATCAGATCCTTTCGGGCCTGATTCCCAGTCAGAGTGGGTTGCCTTCCCGGCTGTTGGGCCGTTCCGACGAGTGAGACTTTAGCGGATTCCTTGCCCCCGACGCTAATCGGGCGGCTCGCGCTCAAACCTTCGAACGCGGATTCCTCATTTCGCAAAAACGCACGGAAAGCACGACGGCGCGACGAAGCGCCGTCAGCTTCTGATGGATCTTGCGGAATGGCTGTCCGGGGCCGACCGGGGTCGGTGCTCACGTCGGACAACTCGGAGAACACTACGGACCGGGTAATCCCATGTCAACCCCGGTCCTCGGGCGTACCCTCTGGGCATGACCACGCATGCGCACACCACTCAGTGGTGGGCCGCCTGACCCGGCGGCCCCACTAGACGCATGCACTCAGCGGCCGCCGACTCGGCGGCCGTTCGCGTATCCCCCCTTCGGGAGTGCGGCCGACGGGTCGGCGCACATCGGAGAGGGAGTACGAACGCGATGAAGCGGATCTTCAGCGGGATCAAGCCGACCGGCCATCTGACCCTGGGCAACTACCTCGGGGCCGTGCGGCGGTGGGTCGAGGTGGACCAGCACGCGTCGGAGGCGCTGTTCAGCGTCGTGGATCTGCACGCGCTGACCGTGGACCATGACCCGGCGCGGGTGCGGCGGCTGAGCCGGCAGGCGGCCACGCTGATGCTGGCGGCCGGGCTCGATCCGAAGCTGTGCACCCTCTTCGTCCAGAGTCATGTGGACGAGCACGCGCGCCTGTCCTATCTGCTGGAGTGCACGGCCACGGACGGCGAGCTGCGGCGGATGATCCAGTACAAGGAGAAGGGCGCGCGGGCGGTGGCGGCCGGGCAGGGGGTGCGGCTGTCGTTGCTGACGTATCCGGTGCTGATGGCGGCGGACATCCTGGCCTACGGGACCGATGAGGTGCCGGTCGGTGAGGATCAGAGGCAGCACGTGGAGCTGACCCGGGATCTGGCGGTGCGCTTCAACCAGCGGTACGGGCATGTGTTCACGGTTCCGAAGGCGACGCATCCGGTGGTGGCGGCTCGGGTGATGGATCTGCAGGACCCGGGTTCGAAGATGGGGAAGTCGCACGAGAACGGGGCGGGGATCGTCTATCTGCTGGACGACGCGGAGACCGTCCGGCGGAAGATCATGCGGGCCGTCACCGACAGCGGGCGGGATGTCGCCTATGACCGGGAGGGCCGGCCCGGGGTGGCGAATCTGCTCGATGTGCTGGCGGCTGCGACGGGTGGGAACCCCGGAGCCTTGGCCGGTGTATATGAGTCGTACGGATCTTTGAAGCGGGACACGGCGGACGCGGTGGTCGAGCTGTTGCGGCCGGTGCGGGATCGGCACGCGGAGCTGGCGGCCGATCCGGGATATGTGGATCAGGTGCTACGGGATGGGGCCGAGCGGGCCCGGGGGATGGCGCGGCCGTTGGTGGACCGGGCCTATCGGGCGATCGGGCTGTTGCCTGCCGTGTGACGGAAGGCGTTGCGGTAGTCGCGTGGGCTGGTGGCGAGGTGCGAGGCGAAGTGCTGGCGCATCGTGACCTCGCTGCCGAAGCCCGCGCGGCGGGCGACCTCGGGGAGGGGGTGGTCGGTGCGTTCGAGGAGTTTCTGGGCGGCGGCGACGCGCTGGGTGATGAGCCAGTGGAGGGGGGTGGTGCCGGTGGTGGCCTGGAAGTGGCGGGCGAAGGTGCGTGGGGACATGCCGGCGCGGGTGGCCAGGCTCGCGACGGTGTGGGGTTCGTCCAGGTGGGCCAGGGCGTAGGAGCGGACGGCGGCGAGGGTGTCGGCGTCGCGGTCCGCTCGGGGTGTGGGGTGTTCGATGAACTGGGCCTGGGTGCCCGTGCGGAAGGGGGCGGTGACCATCGAGCGGGCGATCGACGCGGCGGCTTCGGCGCCGTGGGCCGTGCGGACGAGGTGGAGACAGAGGTCGATGCCGGCGGCGGTGCCGGCGGAGGTCCAGATACCGGAGTCCTCGATGAAGAGGGCGTCGGCTTCCACGGTGGTCCGGGGGTGGCGGGCGGCGAGGGTGGGGGCGAGCTGCCAGTGGGTGACCGCGCGGCGGCCGTCGAGGAGTCCCGCCTGGGCCAGGACGAAGGCGCCGGCGCAGAGGGAGGCGACGGGGATTCCCGTGGCGTGGGCCCGGTTGAGGGCTTCGAGGTAGGGGGCGGGGGTGTCGCGGTCGGGGTCCTCGATGCCGGGGACGAGGACGAGGTCGGTGGGGGTGAGTCCGTCGAGCCAGTCGAGGGGGCGATCGGGGGTGAGGGTGAGGCCGCCGCGGAGGGGGACGGGGGTGGTGAGGTCGGTCGCGACGCGGCGGAGCTCGAAGGGCGGGACACCGCGCGTGCGGCGGTCGGTGCCCCATACCTCGGTGACGACGGAGACGTCGAAGGCGCGGATCCCGGGGATGGCCATCAGGGCGATGCGCTGCACGGGTGGCAGTAAACCATCGATCGCCGTCTTCTCTCCCTCTGGGGAGGGTGGCCGGGTGGAGGCAGCATCGAGGGCATGGAGATCGCGGAGAACGCAGCGCTGGTGGTCGTCGACCTGCAGAAGGGGTTCGAGGAGGAGGACTTCTGGGGGAAGCGGAACAACCCGGGTGCCGAGGAGAACATCGCGGCGCTGATCGATCTGTGGCAGGCGACGGGGCGGCCGGTCGTGTTCGTACGGCACGACTCGGTTCAGCCGGGGTCGCCGCTGCGGGTGGGGCAGGTGGGGAACGACTTCAAGGACTTCGTCGAGGAGAGGAGGGGGAAGGGCGGCGGGCGGGAGCTGCTGGTGACGAAGCGCGTGAACTCGGCGTTCTACGGGGAGCCGTCGCTGGACGTGTGGCTGACCGGGGAGGACGTCGCGGAGATCGTGGTCGTCGGGATCCAGACCAATATGTGCAACGAGACGACGGCGCGGATGGCCGGCAATCTCGGGTACGACGTGGTGTTCGTGCTGGACGCGATGCACACGTTCGATCTGGCGGGGCCGTTCGGGTGGGCGGCGACGGCGGACGAGCTGACCCGGGCGACGGCGGTGTCCCTGCACGGGGGTGGGTTCGCCCGGGTCGTGTCGACGGCCGAGGTGCTGGCGGGCGCGGCCGGGTAGGGCCCGCCCGGCGGATCGGGGTCGGGCCCTCGGGCGGTCGCGGTCAGCCGTTGCCGGAGGCGAGTTCGCGGCTGCGGTCGCGGGCGGCTTCGAGGGCGGCGATGAGGGCGGCCCGTACGCCGTGGTTCTCGAGTTCGCGGATGGCGCTGATGGTGGTGCCGGCCGGGGAGGTGACGGCCTCGCGGAGCTTGACCGGGTGTTCGCCGCTGTCGCGGAGCATCACGGCGGCGCCGATGGCGGCCTGGACGATCAGGTCGTGGGCCTGGGCGCGGGGCAGGCCGAGGAGGATGCCGGCGTCGGTCATGGCTTCGACGAGGAAGTAGAAGTAGGCCGGGCCGGAGCCGGAGAGGGCGGTGGCGGCGTCCTGCTGGGACTCGGGGACGCGGAGGGTCTTGCCCACGCCGCCGAAGATCTCCTCGGTGTGCACGAGGTGGTCGGGGGTGGCGTGGCTGCCGGCCGAGATGACGGACATGCCTTCGTCGACGAGGACGGGCGTGTTGGGCATGACGCGGACGACGGGGGTGCCGGTGGTGAGCCGGTCCTCGATGAAGGAGGTGGGGATGCCGGCGGCGGCGCTGATGACGAGGCGGTCGGCGGTGACGTGGGGGGCGAGTTCGTCGAGGAGACGGCCCATGTCCTGGGGCTTGACGGCGAGGATGAGGGTGTCGGCGCGCTTGGCGGCCTCGGCGTTGGTGACGGTCTCGACGCCGTAGCGGGCGCGCAGTTCCTCGGCGCGTTCGGTGCGGCGGGCGGTGACCAGGAGGTGGGCGGGGCGCCAGCCGGCCCGGATCATGCCGCTGAGGAGCGCTTCACCGATCTTGCCGGTGCCGAGGACTGCGACGGTCTGGGTCATGGCTCTGTTCACCTCGCCGGAAGGAATACGTGTCGCCATCCTCGCACCGCGCGGGTGCGCGCGGTGTGGGTGTCCGAGGGGCGGTCAGGCCGTGCGGCGGCGGAGGGTGGCGGCGCCGAGGCCGAGGACGAGGACGGCGCAGCCTGCGACGACGAGGGCGTCGCGGATGAAGTCGCCGGTGATGTCGGGGTTGCGGAGGACTTCGTTCATGCCGTCGACGGCGTACGACATGGGCAGGACGTTCGAGATCGCTTCCAGGACGGGCTGCATCTGGTCGCGGGCGATGAAGAGGCCGCAGAGCAGGAGCTGGGGGAAGATCACGGCCGGCATGAACTGGACGGCCTGGAACTCGGAGGCGGCGAAGGCCGAGACGAAGAGGCCGAGGGCGGTGCCGAGGAGGGCGTCGAGGAGTGCGACGAGGAGGAGCAGCCAGGGCGAGCCGATGACGTCGAGGCCGAGGAAGCCGACGGCGAGACCGGTGGCGAGGACGGACTGGACGATGGCGAGGAGTCCGAAGGCGAGGGCGTAGCCGCCGATGAGGTCGCTCTTGGCGAGGGGCATGGCGAGCAGGCGTTCCAGGGTGCCGGAGGTGCGTTCGCGCAGGGTGGCGATCGAGGTCACCAGGAACATCGTGATGAGCGGGAAGATGCCGAGCAGCGAGGCGCCGATGTTGTCGAAGGTGCGCGGGTCGCCGTCGTAGACGTACCGGAGCAGGAAGAGCATCAGGCACGGGACGAGGAGCATCAGCGCGATCGAGCGGGGGTCGTGGCGCAGCTGGCGCAGGACGCGGGCGGTGGTGGCGAGGGTGCGGGAGAGGGACGGTGCGACGCCCTGCGCGGGGAGGCCGGCGGTGGGGGAGGCGGGGGCGCTGCTCATGGCTGGGGCTCCTGGAGGCGGACGGCTTCGCGGGCGTCGGCGGCGTCGACGAGGTGGAGGAAGGCCTCTTCGACGGTGGCGGTGTCGTTGCGGCGGCGCAGGGCGTCGGGGGTGTCCTCGGCGAGGATCTCGCCGTCGCGCATGAGGAGGAGCCGGTGGCAGCGTTCGGCCTCGTCCATGACGTGGGAGGAGACGAGGATCGCCGCGCCCCGCTCGGCGGCGATGCGGTGGAAGAGGTTCCACAGGTCGCGGCGGAGGACGGGGTCGAGTCCGACGGTGGGTTCGTCGAGGACGAGGACCTCGGGGGTGCCGAGGAGGGCTACGGCGAGGGAGACGCGGCTGCGCTGCCCGCCGGAGAGCCGGCCGACGAGGGCGTCGGCGTGGGAGGCGAGGTCGACGTCGTCGATGGCGCGGGCGACGGCGGCGCGGCGCTCTTCGCGGTGGGCGCGGCCGGGGAGGAGGACGGCGGCGAAGTAGTCGAGGTTCTGGCGGACGGTGAGGTCGTCGTAGACGGACGGCGCCTGGGTGACGTAGCCGATGCGGGAGCGCAGGGTGGCGTCGCCGGCGGGGCGGCCGAGGACGTCGAGGGTGCCGGTGACGTTGGCCTGGGTGCCGACGACCGCGCGCATGAGGGTGGATTTGCCGCAGCCGGAGGGGCCGAGGAGGCCGGTGATCCGGCCTGGGGGGACGGTGAAGTCGAGGCCGCGCAGGACGGTGCGGTCGCCGCGTACGACGGTCAGGGCGTGCGCGGAGATCGCTGGGGCGGGGCCCCCTTCCGGGTAATTCATCATGCGTTGAATAATGCTCCTGGGGGGATCGGGCGTCAAGCGTCGTGGCAGCCGCGGGGCGCAGGCGCGGGACGCACGCGTCAGAGCCCCGGCCGATGGGTCGGCCGGGGCTCTGACAGTGGTGACGGGTGCGCGGCCCGCGCAGGTGCGCTTGGGCCGGGTGCGCTCGGGCTACTTGCGCTTGGGCTTCTTGCGGGCCGCCGGGTTGCCCGTGCGGGCGCCGCGGCGCTTCTCGTACTGCCTGCGGGCCGTCTCGTACTCCTCGCGGCGCAGCTTCTCGCCCGGCGCCTCGGTGAAGCAGCGGAAGAAGTAGGCCAGGAGCGAGCCGATGAAGCCGATCATCTTGAGGCTGCGCAGCGAGTCCTCGCGGCCCGGGTCGGCCGGGCGGCGGACGAAGCCCTCCCAGGTCTTGCGGAAGGCGATGGCGCTGCAGATCGCGAACATCAGCACCACGAGCATGTTCACGAAGCCGCCGACCTCGGCGATCTCCAGGCCCTGGTAGGCGAAGCGGAGCACGAAGCAGCCCGCCGCGGCGGCGACGAGCGCCCCGAGGGCGACGCCGGCGCGGCGGAGCCCGTACTGCCCGTCGTGCTCCACCCAGGTCGTCCCGAAGAAACGGATCTCCTCGGGCTGCGGACCTGCGGGCGCATCGGCCGCGGTGCTGCTGGGCTTGGCGGTCTGGTCTTCGTCGCTCACGGAGTCGATTATCCCCGGATCGCCCGCGATTCCCGGATCCCGCCGCCGTTCGGCGTCCCCGCGCGGGCGACGGGACGTCTCAGCCGCAGCGCTTGGCGACGAAGCCGTCGCTGCCCGTCTTCACGTACGCGTCCGAGATGAACTCACCGGCCGCGATGCAGTCCCAGATGTTCGTCGTGCCGTACGGGCCGCTGACGCGCTCGCCCGTCGTCTGGCAGTTGATCGGCACCCGGGCGTCCAGGCCGAGCGTCCGCACGATGCGGTACTGCGTGCCCGGGCCGGAGCGCACGTTCACGCGGTATCCCGGGGCGACCGGGTAGCGGACGACGGTCATCGCCGACACCCCGTCCGCGAGCTCCGCCGCCGTACCGTCCGCCGTCTTGTCCCCACCCATCGTGATCCTCCCCCGTTGGCGCGAAAGCGCTCCGCTGACTTTCACTCTCCGCGACGCGCAGGCTAGCAAGCCCCACCGACATCCCGTGCGCCATCGACTAGGCTCCGTGCGTCGCGCACGCGCGCGGACACGACGCGGAACCACACGGGGGTGGGCGATGCCGCCGCTGCGCAGGACCGGTGCCGACCGGGAAGCGGAAGAGCCCGAGTACGCGGGTGAGTACCGTCTCCAGGCCTGCCTCGGCGCGGGCGGCATGGGCGTGGTGCACCTGGCCACCTCCGCGTCGGGGCTGCGGCTCGCGGTCAAGGTGGTGCACGGACAGTACGCGGAGGACCCCGAGTTCAGGGCGCGTTTCCGCCAGGAGGTGGCCGCCGCGCGCCGGGTGAGCGGGGCCTTCACCGCGCCCGTCGTGGACGCCGATCCCGACGCCGTACGCCCCTGGATGGCCACCCTCTACGTGCCCGGGCCCACGCTCGCCGACCAGGTGAAGCGGAACGGGCCGCTCTCCCCCGCCGAGCTGCGCCGGCTGACCGCGGGCCTTGCCGAGGCGCTCCGCGACATCCACCGGGCCGGTGTCGTGCACCGCGATCTCAAGCCGAGCAATGTGCTGCTGACCGACACCGGGCCGAAAGTCATCGACTTCGGCATCTCCCGGCCGGTCGACAGCGATCTGCACACGGAGACCGGGAAGCTGATCGGCTCGCCGCCGTTCATGGCGCCCGAGCAGTTCCAGCGGCCCCGCGAGGTCGGCCCGGCGGCGGACGTGTTCGCGCTCGGTTCCGTCCTGGTGCACGCGGCCACCGGGCACGGGCCGTTCGACTCGGACAGCCCGTACATCGTGGCGTACCAAGTCGTCCACGACGAGCCGGACCTGACGGGCGTTCCGGACGCGCTGGCGCCGCTCGTCGCGCGCTGCCTGGCCAAGGAGCCGGCGGACCGGCCGACCCCGGCCGAGATCATGGCGGCGCTGCAGCCTCCGTCGTACGAGGCGGCGGCGTTCATACCCGCCCAGCGACGGCCGCCCACCCTGCCCGACCCGCTGCCGGGCACGCCGGCCGGGGCGGCGGGGGCTTACGCGTCCGCAGCGTCGTGGGACGCCGACACTCCCGTACGGGCCTCCGTGCCGCGCGCCCGGCGCAGGCTGCTCCGGCCGTCGGTCGTGGCCGCCGCCGCGCTCGCGGTCCTCGCCGCCGGGGGCGCGTTCCTGGCCCTGCGCCCGGCGGACGGCGAGACGACCGCGCCGCGGGCGCAACCCGCCGCCGAGGCAGGCCCCTTCGAGGGCTGGGAGACCGCGCTCGGCAAGGGCGGCGGCTCGGCCGCCCCCTCCTGCGTCGCCTCGGCCGACGCGCTCTACTGCTCCGCCAGGGGCGTCGCGCTCGCCCGGCTCGACCCGGCCACCGGCCGCGTGCTCTGGTCACGGCCCGGTGCGCCCGGCGGGCACATCTCGGCCCCCGTGCCCCTCGGCGGCCCGGTCGGGACCGTCGCCGACGGCGGGGCGCTGCGGGCGTTCTCCGCCGAGCGGGGCGCTCCGGTCTGGGACACCGGCGACGCCGCCCGCCAGGAGGGCGTCAACCCGGCCGGAAGCACGCTGCTCCACCCGACGTCCACCTCCGCCGTCAGGGCCGTCGACGGGGCGACGGGCAAGCAGCGCTGGCGCCACGCGCTCGACGGCTTCACCGCGCCCCTCTTCGGCCCGTACGACGCGGCCTCGGGCCTCGTGCCCGTCTTCGAGACGACGGGCGACGGCACCCGCACCACGCTCGGCGCCCTGCGCCCGGAGACGGGCGAGGTCGTCCGGCGGAAGCGGCTCGCCGGCGATCTCGTCCCCGTGAGCACGGGCCGCGGCGGCGTGGTGATCCTGCGCTCCTCGACCCTCGACAGCCTGACCGACGCCCTGGTCCGGTACGACCCGGCCGACGGCTCCGTACGCCGCATCGCCCTGCCGTACCCACAGGACGACGCGAAGATCGTCGTGGCCGGCGACATCGCCTACCTCCTCGACCTCGCCGGCAGCGTCACCGCCGTCGACACCGTCGCCGGGCGGGTGCTGTGGGAGCTGGAGACGGCGTCGGGGAACGTGTCCGCGCCCGTGCTCGGGCCCGGTGGGCGGCTGTACTTCTCCGTGGCCGACGGGCGGCTGCTCGCCGTCGACACCGGTCGCGGGGCGCTGCTCGGGCAGACCGGCCCCCGGCTCAGGGACGGGCGGCTCGGGTACGCGGCGACGGTGCCCTCGCCCGTCGTCGGCTCCACGGTGTTCGGGACCGCGCCGGACGGGTCGGTGTTCGCGGTGGACGGGCGGGATCCGGCGGGGTGGTGACGCGCGGACGCAGGAGTGCGGGGAGCGGCCCTTCCGGGCGGCTCCCCGCACTCCGTTCGGCGTCGTCGGCGCGTCGGCGCAACGGCGCGTCAGCGCGTCATTGGCGTCAGCGGCGTCAGCCGAGCTTCGACACGTCGCGCACCGCGCCCTTGTCCGCGCTCGTCGCCATCGCCGCGTACGCCCGCAGTGCGGCCGAGACCTTGCGCACGCGGTTCTTCGGGGCGTAGACCCCGCCCAGCGCCTCGCGGCGGGCCGCCAGCGTCGCCTCGTCGACCAGCAGCTCGATCCCGCGGCTCGGGATGTCGATACGGATCCGGTCGCCGTCCTCGACCAGCGCGATCGTGCCGCCCGACGCCGCCTCCGGCGAGGCGTGGCCGATCGACAGGCCCGACGTACCGCCCGAGAAACGGCCGTCCGTCACCAGCGCGCAGGTCTTGCCCAGGCCCCGGCCCTTGAGGAAGGACGTCGGGTAGAGCATCTCCTGCATACCCGGGCCGCCGCGCGGGCCCTCGTAGCGGATGACGACCACGTCGCCGTCCTTGACCTGCTTGTTCAGGATCTTCTCGACGGCCTCCTCCTGCGACTCGCAGACGACGGCCGGGCCCTCGAAGGTCCAGATCGACTCGTCCACGCCGGCCGTCTTCACGACACAGCCGTCGACGGCCAGGTTGCCGCGCAGGACCGCGAGGCCGCCGTCCTTGGAGTACGCGTGGGCCGCGTCGCGGATGCAGCCGCCGGCCGCGTCCGTGTCCAGGGTCTCCCAGCGCTCGGACTGCGAGAAGGCGGTGGCCGAGCGGACGCAGCCGGGGGCCGCGTGCCACAGCTCGACGGCCTCCTCCGACGGGGAGCCGCCGCGCACGTCCCAGGTCTCCAGCCACTCCTTGATGGAGCGGGAGTGGACGGTGTGGACGTCCTCGTTCAGCAGGCCCGCGCGGTACAGCTCGCCGAGGATGGCCGGGATGCCACCGGCGCGGTGGACGTCCTCCATGTAGTACGTGCCGCCGGGCGCCACGTTCGGGGCGACCTTGGCCAGGCAGGGCACCCGGCGGGAGATCGCGTCCATGTCGGACAGGCCGTAGTCCAGCTCGGCCTCCTGGGCGGCGGCGAGCAGGTGCAGGATCGTGTTCGTCGAGCCGCCCATGGCGATGTCCAGGGCCATGGCGTTCTCGAAGGCCGCGCGGGTCGCGATCGAGCGCGGCAGGACGGAGTCGTCGTCCTCGTCGTAGTAGCGGCGCGTGATGTCGACGACCGTGCGGGCCGCGTTCTCGTACAGCGCCTTGCGCGCGGTGTGGGTGGCGAGGACGGAGCCGTTGCCGGGGAGGGAGAGGCCGATGGCCTCGGTCAGGCAGTTCATCGAGTTGGCGGTGAACATGCCGGAACAGGACCCACAGGTCGGACAGGCGTTCTCCTCGATGCGGAGGATGTCCTCGTCCGAGATCTTGTCGTTGACGGCGTCGGAGATCGCGTCGACCAGGTCGAGCGTGCGGACCGTGCCGTCGACCAGCGTGGCCTTGCCGGACTCCATCGGACCGCCGGAGACGAAGACCGTCGGGATGTTGAGGCGCAGGGCCGCGTTCAGCATGCCCGGGGTGATCTTGTCGCAGTTGGAGATGCAGATCAGGGCGTCGGCGCAGTGCGCCTCGACCATGTACTCGACGCTGTCCGCGATCAGGTCGCGGGAGGGCAGGGAGTAGAGCATGCCGCCGTGGCCCATCGCGATGCCGTCGTCGACGGCGATCGTGTTGAACTCGCGCGCGATGCCCCCGGCCGCCGTGATGGCCTCGGAGACGATCCGGCCGACCGGCTGGAGGTGGGTGTGGCCGGGGACGAACTCGGTGAAGGAGTTGGCGACGGCGATGATCGGCTTCCGGCCGATGTCCGCGCCGGGTACACCGGAGGCGCGCATAAGGGCGCGTGCGCCCGCCATGTTGCGGCCGTGGGTGACTGTGCGGGACCTCAGCTCGGGCATCGTCGCTCGCTCCTCAGTGATGGGGGTGCTTGTTACGAGCGTACGCCGACCGCCCAAGATCTGGACGGCGCGTCCGCATGCCGGACGCCCTGTTCAGCCTTCGGTCACGCTTCCGTGAGGTAGCGCTGGAGCGTCGGGGCCACGTGCGCCACGATCACCTCCGGGTCCGCGGAGGCCATCGGCTCGGCCTGGATGACGTACCGCAGGATCGCGATCCCGATCATGTGGGAGGCGGCGAGCTCGGCGCGGAACGTCGGGTCCGGTACGTCGAGGTCGGCGGCGATCCGCTCCAGGAGCCGCCGCAGGACGAAACCGCGCAGCACCTTCGCCGCCGCCTCGTGGGTCAGCGCCGAGCGCACGATCGCGAGGAGCGGGGCGCGGCTGACCGGGCTCTCCCAGACGCCGATGAAGTAACGGGCGAGGCGCTCGCCGATCCCGTCCCGCGGACCGCCGAGGATCGCGGGCAGGACGAGGGCGGGCTCGAAGGAGACCTCGATCGAGGCGGCGAAGACCTCGTCCTTCGTACCGAAGTAGTGGTGCACCAGCGCCGGGTCCACGCCGGCCGCCTTGGCGATGCCGCGCACGGAGGTCTTGTCGTAGCCGCGCTCGGCGAACTGCGCGCGGGCGGCCTCCAGGATGCGCTCGCGTGCGCCGGGGCCGCTCTCCTCCTCGGTACGGGAGGGACGGCCGCGGCGGCGCGGGGCGGCCGGTCCGGTCATGGGCGGGGCGCCCCGGAGGGCCGGGACGAGGTCGTGGCCGAGCCCGCGGCCGCCGCGGAGGCCAGGTGGAGCCGGGTGAAGGCGAGGGCCTCGGCGAGGTCCGCCTCGCGCTCGGCCGCCGACATCGCGCGCCGGGTGTTGACCTCGATGACGACGTGGCCGTCGAAGCCGGTGAGCGCCAGGCGCTCCAGGAGCTCCGCGCAGGGCTGGTTGCCGCGGCCGGGCACGAGGTGCTCGTCCTTGGCCGAGCCCTTGCCGTCGGCGAGGTGGACGTGGCCGAGGCGGTCGCCCATGCGGTCGATCATGGCGAGGGCGTCCGTGCGGGCGGTGGCGGTGTGCGAGAGGTCGACCGTGAAGTGACGGTAGTCGTCCTTGGTGACGTCCCACTCGGGGGCGTACGCGAGCATCTCGCGGTCCTTGTACCGCCAGGGGTACATGTTCTCGACGGCGAACCGTACGTCCGTCTCGTCGGCCATCCGCCAGATCCCGGTGACGAAGTCGCGCGCGTACTGGCGCTGCCAGCGGAACGGCGGGTGGACGACCACCGTGGAGGCGCCGAGCCGCTCGGCGGCCGACTGGGCACGCTGGAGCTTGACCCAGGGATCGGTGGACCAGACGCGCTGGGTGATCAGCAGACAGGGCGCGTGGACGGCGAGGATCGGGACCTGGTGGTAGTCGGAGAGCCGGCGCAGGGCCTCGACGTCCTGGCTGACCGGATCCGTCCACACCATGATCTCGACGCCGTCGTAGCCGAGGCGCGCGGCGATCTCGAAGGCCGTCGCCGTCGACTCCGGATAGACCGAGGCCGTCGACAGCGCGACCTTCGCATCCGGGATGCGCACGACTGGTTCTGCCACGAAGGACAGGGTACGGGGCGGGGCCGGGGCCGGGGAGGTGGTTCCGGTCACGGTGGGGGGCGCGGGGGGCGTGGAC
>NZ_JBEZNQ010000132.1:0-12694 GCF_040653315.1 Streptomyces sp. NPDC047981
CCTGGCGACCGACCGGGCCAGCGCGGCAGAAGAGGCTCGATCAGAGCCCACAAGTCGTCGTCCACGATCCACGGCCGGGTAGTCACACCACCCCGAACAGCCGAATCATCACACCGGTCACGGCCGACCAGGGGCTCTTCAGCAAGATCGTGCTACGAGCTCTCAAGGAATCTCCTTCATCCCGTCTCTGTGAGCTGTTTTCATCCTGAATAGGTGCAGTTCAGGAGTGTGGGCCGACGGCCTGGACGATGGCACTGATGCGTCGGGTGGAGCATCTGGCACGGCGGAGGGTTCGCCAGGACTTCAGCTGCGCGAAGGCGCGTTCGGTGGCGCCTTGGTAGGCGCTCGGCGAGGACGAGGATCTGCCGGGCGAGGCAGGCCTGGACGATGCCACGGGCACGGACCGCGGTCAGGTCACGGGGCCGGGCGGGGTCGCGCGGGAGAACCACAGCGGTGTGCCGTCGGGGTGGGCGATGACCTGCAGGTTCATACCGTTCTTGCGGTGCTTCACCGAGCAGTACGGCTCGTCCGCCCTGATGCGGTCGATGGGGATCAGGGTGCAGTCAACGATCACGTGATCGCCTTCGCCCTTATAACCGAGAGGAGAGCGGAAAGTGCCCCTGCTGCCGGGTGTTGATGGGCGAAGTCGGCCGTAGCCGGGATCACCGGCAGGTCATCAACGGGGTGTCGTGGCATCTGCGGACCGGTGCCTCGTGGCAGACGGTCTGTGAACAAACGGTTCGCCCGTTGGGAGATGGACGCGACCTGGGCTCGCCTGCTCGAACAGGTCCAGGACCGCGATGACTCCGTCGGGGCGGTGGAGTGGACGGTGTCGGTCGACTCCGCGATCAGCCGGGCTCACCAGCACGCCCACATGAGGCTGCCGGCCAGGCCGCCGCGCGGGCACCCCCGGGTTCTGCGCCGCGCACCGGCTACACAGCGTGTGCGGGTGTGAGACGAGTACGACCACCGGACCGGCTCGCACCATCGACGTCACACCGCTCACCGTGCACGGGTTCACTAGGGACATTCCCCGGTCCGTGTGCGGCGCCGTCGGCATTAGCTGGAAGCAGACATTCGGACAAAGCGGATGATTGCCGAAGTCGCTCGCCGGTCAAGAGCGACGCGACCTGCCAGGCGATCGCTCACGCTCCTGACCGGCGCACCCAGTCCGAGCGGACCCGATCGGCACAAGCGTCGCGGTTTCACGTAGGGCGAGGCAGTGCGGTACGACCGCGCTGCCCGGCCAGCCGAGGCGACATGGCCTCCGGCTCCACCCCGAGAGGAGCTCACGTGACCACGTTCAGCGCTCAGTTCTCCGAGGCCGGCCTCTATCTGGAGCCTGTCGCCACCGACCTTGCGCGCCGCCGTGTGGACGAACTCATGGCGGACTTCCGTACCGGTTCCTGGAAGCCCTCGCCTCTCGAAGCGCGCACAGCCGAGCTGCTCCTCATCTCGACCGCCGACGACGGCATGCTGACCTCCGGTCGTATCCGTGCCGCCCTGTGGGAGGGGGGTGCCACCATGACCCCTGAGACCGACGGCCGGTTCGCCGAGTTCCTCGGCGCCCTCGAACCCGTGCTGGACGATCCCCAGCTCGTCGCACTCGACGTGGTCGACGCGGCCGGTGAGCTCGTGGGGGCCGTGGCCTCGACGGCCCCCACGAGCATCCTCCCTCACGGCCTTTCGGCGTAGAGGTCGGCGAAAGTCGGCTGAGATCAGCGACGTCGCCGACCGCGTCGCGGGCTATCGGCGCGTGGCCGGCTCAGTGCGCACGCCGCGGGCGTACGCCGAGATGTCGGCGTACGCGAGGCGGCGCAGGGCGGCGAACACCACGTCGCCGAGGACGGTGCCGACGACAACGCGCTCGACGAGTTCCTCGCGGGCGACGTGGCGGGACACGTAGCCGAAATCGGCGCGGGCCACGCGCTCGGCCGCGTCGGCGTAGACGTCCAGGGCACGGGTGGAGGGGCTGGCACCAGTGCTCTTGAGCGCGGCCAGGGCTGCAGCCAGGGCTACGGCGGCGGGGGCGTCTTCGTCCGCCTGCCAGCCACGACGGGTGATCAGGTCCACCACCGTCGAGTGAGCGGCGCGGATGCCGTTCCTCGGGTCGGCTTGATACTGGGGGACCATCTGCGCGGCCGCTGTGCCGAGCACTTTGCGTACGGGGCGATCCGGGTCGTCGACCGCGTCGACGACCGCGCGGACGCTCGCGACGGAGAGGCCGCCGATGTCGAGCAGGACGTGTATGAAGCGCAGACGCTGGACATGAGTCTCGTCGTACGAGGCCTGGTTCGGGCTGGTCAACCGTCCGGCCGGCAGCAGGCCTTCCCGTAGGTAGTACTTGATCGTCGTCACGGAAGCCCCGGTCCTGCGACTCAAGTCTCCGATGCGCACCGTGCGTTCACCTTCGGCATGTAGGTACTCGACCTTACAGCGGCGCGCGCCCATGGGTCAGGACGTCGCCATCCTCGGCCACTTCATCCAACATATGCCAGGGGCACTCGGGACTCGTACGTTCGTTACCCAAGTCTGCGCGATAGGGCAGACGGGGGCGCCCCGAGCTGCCGACCCGGTCGGCAGGCCCGGCACCGAAGGCCGTCATTCCGACGCCACCGTCGGTCTTCGCGTCGGCGCTCAGGTGCGGTGGGTGGTTCGGCGGCTCCCTGGGCGTGCGGGAACCGCCGACAGACAGGACCCCCACAGCGATGAAGAGGTGCATGCCCGGCCTGAGCGTAGAGGCAACTGCGGACCGTTGGAACCCCGTCGCTCTCGCCGGTGCTGCTGTCCCGCGAGCGCGTCGTGCGCTCGGCCATGTGGGTCCGAGGTGCCGCACCCGGTCCAGACGCGGCCTGCTGCGGGGTGACGGCCGGCAGAGTGCCGCGCCGTGGTTCAGAGGGCGTCCAGGGTGGCCCAGTGGTCGATGAGGCCCTCGGCGTCCAGCTGGGTGCCGGCCTGGTCGGTCAGGGCGGTGATGATGTCGGTGCCGCGGCCGTGCTCGTCGGCGGGCCGGTTGGCGGCCCACGTGGCGGGAGTGGGCTGGGGGCCGCCGTCGCTGACGTGGACCTGGATCCGGCCGGAGTCGCCGACTGCCCGCAGGTGCAGGATGACGGGGGGCAGCGCGTGAGCGACGGCGTTGGTGACCAGCTCGGAGATGACGAGCAGGACGCTGTAGATCTGGTCCTCGTCCAGCCCCCAGGACGCCAGCACGGGCCGGGCCTCGTGGCGGGCCGTAGCCGGTGCCAGCGGCCCGTGCTCCAGCAGGAGGCCGAACTCCCGGTGGCCCTCGGTGGCACCCTGTGCCGGCCGTTCGTGCAGCACCGCGACACTGCTGGAGCTCCCAGCAGGGCTGGAGTGGTACTGGTAGCCGCTGGCGTACATGACGATCACTTCCGGACGAGCTTCTGCCGTAAGGACTGCTCAACTCCCATACAAGGCGAACCCGTAATTTCGGGCATCGGGGGTTTTCCCTAGCGTTCACCTGCGGGCCCCTACTCGTGGATGCCTGCGGATGCGGAGATGCGCATGCTTGCTCAGCCGGTGGAGCCGCCCCCTCGCCGCGTCCCCGGGTGCGGCCGCCCGCCAGAGGCGCCGCGCTGCCTGGCCACCGGAAGGCGGTGGGTGCAAGCCACGGGGGCACGCTGCTCGCGTGCCCCCATGGCTACTGGCGGGTACGGTCACATGGCGGCGCCGGCCATCGACCGGCACATCTCGGCGCAGCGACGGCACGCCTCGGCGCAGCGCATCAGCTGGGCGTCGTCAGGCATGGCCATACACGCCTCCGCGCACATCTCACAGGCCTTGGAACACAGCGCGCACATCTCGGCCGACATGGGCGAGCGCCGCATCATCATGTCGGCACACATGCGCGTCAGCTCGGAGCAGTCCATGAGCGCGCGCATGACCTGCATCTGGGCCTGGCCGCCCATGGACAGGCAGGCGCTCATGGTCTCCTCACACATGGTGTGGCAGGACATGCACGCCTCGACGGCGTCCTGCATCTCCTGGCTGAGCGGGGTCGCGGCGGCGGACTGCTGAGTCATGACTCCTCCTTCAGACGGTGGGGCCCGGTGGTGGCCGTCCTTCCTCTCGTTCTACGCCCGGCCGCGCACGCCCACCATCCGAGAGCCGGTTCCCGCTCCCGTACCGCCATGGGGCGGCCCCCGTGGCCGTCGGCGCCGCACGCAGGGCCGGTCGGGGCCCGCCCCCACCGGTTACGGATCCAACGGTGCGCAAGGGCCCGGAAGTCGGCCCGAAAGGACACCCTGACGGCCGGAGCCAGGTCGCGGCAGCCGTGTTTCCCTGCCTCCTATGAGTCTTAGGAGGAGGCGGAGGAAGCGCCGCCCGGCCCTGTTGTCCCTGTTCGTGACGTTCTGTGTGGCCGCAGGGGCGTACGCCGGCGCAGTGACGTTCGTCGGCACGTCCGCCGACGCGACCCCGCCCCCCGTCGGCACGCAACTGCTGTCCGTGGGAACTGGGGAGCAGGCCGGCGAGGGAGGACAGAACCCCGCGGTCTCCGCGGACGGACGGCACGTCGTCTTCCAGAGCAAGGCGGATCTGGTCTCGCTCACCCCCCTGTACGACCGCAGCGCCTCTGCCGGCACGTGGCGCGTGTACTCCCGTGACCGCGCCAGCAGCGTGACGACCCTGCTCAGCGACCCCGCGGTCGACGCCACGGACCCGCAGGTCTCCGCGGACGGCAGGCGCGTCGTGTACCGCTCCGCCACGCGGCTCCTCCACGGGCTCACCCAGGCATCGTCCGTCGTCGTCGACCGGGACGTCTCCGGCACGGGACAGCTGGACGCCGACGGCAACGTCGCGGCTTCCGACTTCGCCGACGGACCGCCGGAACTCACCGAGTCCTTCCCGGGACTGTGCGCCCGAGACTGCGGCCCCAAGATCTCCGCCGACGGATCGACCGTCGTCTACCCGAGTGTCGCCTCACCCGTGTCACCGAACTTCGTGGTGTCCGTCGGCAGCGAAGGCGGCTCCTCCATCGACGTGGTCAACAGCAACTTCGTCGACATCAACGCGGTGACCGGGATCGCCCGGTTCAACAGGAACGATCCGCCGGTGAGCGTGACCGTCTCCACCAAGTCGGTCGTGCCCGGCCAGGAGACGGTGGATTTCACCGACAGGCTCAGCATCCAGAATCCGCACGGAAGCCGCTACGGTGCCGGGTTCCGGATCGGCCCCAAGACGTGTGACGCGTCCAGCACGTGCAGCAGCACTCTGACGTTCGACCCCGAACTGGGCTGCACCGCCTTCGACGCAGCTCAGAGCCAGCGCTGGAACCGCCTCGTGATCGACGGTCCCACGTCGGCCGGGCACACCAGCGTCGTACTCAAAGCCGACTGCGGCCCCAGAGCGGCCCGTGCCTTCTGCGGCTCCGAGCCCGGAAGCGACGGGCTCTACGCTCCGGGCCTGACGGCGGCGGAGATGGCCCGGCTCCCGGTCAGGCTGGGGAAGCCGGAACAGGACCGCGTGGCCGGCAACCACATCAGGCTCGGCAGCCAGTCCGCGGGGCAGCCGTACCTGGTCGCGGTCCCGACCCGCGACCTTCGCGGGACGGTAGACTTCGGCACACTCGACTGCGAGCCCATCAAGCTGGTCGACCCCGGTCCGCAGGCCAGGGCCAACGCCGCGAAGACCACCGGTGCCGATCCCACCCCCGTGCCCATAGGGACGCGCCTGGACGGGACCGACCGTGGCACCCTCTACTTCCTCATCAATCCAGAGTTCTTGCCCCCCTCGGTGCGCTGGGGCGGCGCGGTTCCGTATCAGGAACCCGTGTACGCCGCCCAGCTCCTCCTCGTGAGCGACGACGGTGGTTCGCCCCAGGGCGGGTTCGCCCTGACCGCCTTCTCCGTACGCCAGATCGTCGAAGCCCGCCGGGACACCTCGGACTCCGGTGGCTTCACCCCCGGACCTGCGGAACTCGTCAGCCGGGGCAGCACTGACAGCTGGGGTGTGAATGAGCTGGTCGACGGTGCACAGCCTTCGCTATCGGCGGACGGCCGCACGGTGGCCTACACCCGGTTCGACCATCCTGCGGCTGCCGTGAACCAGACCGCCGTGGCGGTCACCTACCGCAGCGACGACGGCACTTGGTCCCCGGGCGGCCTTGTCGCCTACGACCAGCAGTTCGGCACGGACTCGCCTTCCCTCTCCTCGGACGGCCGGAATGTGGCCTACGTGCGCCGCCCCGACCCCCCGGCAACCGGGCAGAGCGCCCAGGTGGTCGTCACCCGGCTTGTCGGCACCGTCACCGTCCAGGCGGTGTCGACCACTGCGGCGGGCGCACCGGGCAACGGGGACAGCTCCCGTCCCGTTCTCTCGCCTGACGGACGAGTCGTCGGTTTCATCTCCTCCGCCACGAATCTGACGGAGGACCAACCGGCGGACGGCCCACAGCTGTTCCTGCGCACGGTCTCCGACAAGCAGGGCATCAGCCGGCTCGGACCGGCAGACATCTCCGGTTCCGCCGGCTTGGACGAACACGGCTTCCTCGCCGTCTTTGCGACCCCCGATTCGCTGATAGGCACTGACACGAACGGCCGGCTCGACGTGTACGGCCGGGCAGCACCCGGGCGCCTGACCGTCCAGCCCGCCACCATCGACTTCGGATCCTTCGCCCGTCCGTCCGCGACCCCGCTCGGCATTCAGCTCACGGTCGGAAACGCGGGCCCCGGACCCCTCACCATCAGCGGTGTCCTGCCGGCGGCACCGTTCCGGTACGAGGGGACCTGCACCGGACGGGTGATCCTCGCGGGAGACACCTGCACGGCCGTCGTCTCGTTCACCCCCGGTGCCGCCGGCACCTTTACCGGTCTCCTGCGGGTCGAAGCGACCACGCCCGGCGCGGACGGCACGCAAGCCGCTGAATCCACGCTCAAGGCCGTCGTCGCCGACCCGCCGCCACCTCCGGCCCCGTCGACCACTCCACCCCCGTCCCCGACGCCCCCACCTTCGCCGACGCCCTCACCCTCTCCGTCGACCGATCCGTCCCCCTCACCGTCCCCGTCGACCCCGCCTCCGGCAGCCGATCCCCCCGGGCCGTCGGGCAGCTCGGGGAGGCTCGCGATCTGGCCCGTGATCGCCCGGCCCGGTCAGGTCCTGGAGGTCCGAGGCAGCGGGTTCGCCCCAGGCACCCTGGTCAACCTGACCTGGGGCGCCTCGAAACCCGCGAAGCCGGTACTCGTCACCCCCTCCGGCACCTTCCGCGCGTACGTCAACGTGCCCTCGGGGCAAGCAGGCGGCACCCGCGCCGCGATCACCGCCGCGGACGACAGGGGCAGCCTCCTGGCGTACACGGACTTCCTGGTCGAAACGCCACCGCTGCAGCCACCGTCCTTCAAGAACCGGGGGTGACGCCGCGGGGCTGGGAACGATCACGCGCTCGGCCCGTGACGGCGCGATCGCGCCGGGACTCTCGCCGCGCGGCTGTCGGCACCTGTCCCGCGCGGGTGCCGAGCCGCTGAGGCGTGTGCCGTTCCACGGGACCACCCCAGCCGGTATCGAGTCGGGCCGGGGAGGCCAGCGCACCCGAAGCCCGTCGTGCAGCCTCCCGCTGTGGAGAGTCGTCGATGGCCACGGCCACCTCCCCGCACCCTAATCCGGGCCCGACGTCCAGACCCGCTGGAACGACTGGGGCACGCGTCGGCGGTGCGGCGGACAGGCCGTCCGGGACCGGATGAGCGGATCGGGCCCGAGGAGCGGGCTGTTGCTGTTCCAGGCAATGGCCGACTACACCCCCGAGGAACTGCTGATCGGCGGTCCGCTGCGGACCCGCCCTCTGGTGGCCGAACTGGTCCTGATAATCACCGGGACGGTGATGACCGAGCGAGGCGTGGGCAAGTAGCTGCGCCGGCACGGCTTCTCCCCGCAACGCCCCGACCGGCGCTCGTACCGGCATGACCAGGCGAGAGTCGACGCCTGGCTCGCGGAGGAGACCGCCGCCCGTGGGATGCGGTGCATGTGCGGGCCCGTCTGGCCTGGCGTATGCGGGGGGGGCATCAAGTCCACCACGTTGATCATTGATGACACGGGGTTCGTCAAGGACGGGGACGCGTCCGCGTGCGTGACCCGGCAGGACACCGGCACGGCGGGCGAGGTCACCAACCGCCAGGCCGGCGTCTCGGCGGCGGTGTACTGGCGCCTGTTCCTGCCCGGGAGCTGGGATCCGTCCTCGCCGAAGGCCGATCCGGCCAAAGTGACACGCCGTGCCAAGTGCGCCATCCCCGCCGGGGTGGGCCATGTCGAGAAGTGGCGTCATCGCGGCCTGGTAACGCGCCGCGCGGCCGGTGCAGCGGCGGGAGGGCTCGCGGCCCGGCAGTGGCAGCAGCGGACACGAACGCATGTACTCGCGCTTCGTGGCCCTGCGGATCCGGCCCGCCGGACGTGAGATCCACAAGGCGACAGCTGGCACCGAGCCGGGCTTCCGGTGCGCTGGCTGCTGGCCGAATGGCCTGCCGATCAGGACGAGCCCGTGCGGTTCTGCTCTCCAACCTGCCCAGGACCACCCCTCTGACCGTCCTCGTGCGCACCGCGAAGCTCCGCTGGCGCATCGGGAACGACTCCCGTGAGATGAAACAGGCCCTGGGCCCGGCCCACTTCGAAGGCCGAACCGGGCCAGGCTGGCATCACCACGTCACCCTCGTCTCGGTCACTCAGGCCCTCTGCACCTTGCAGCGACTGAGCCGATCCCCCAAGAGACGGCGTCGGTCTGAGCCTCTACCGAATCGTTCACGAGCCCGCAGCTACTCCTCGCGATCTGGACCAGCGCATGCCCCACCTACCCTCTCGCCACGTCGCACCCTGTGTCAGGGCCTCTTGGGCAGCTGAACGTGCGCCTGGTTCACCCGTACGTCTTCCCGCTCGCCCGCTCCGCGCGCCGGACAGGCGGACGACGGTGGAGGTCCTCACCAGACGTAGGCCAGAAGCCAGGGATTGGAGACCGGATGCCCACGCCCCGCATGCGCACGACCCCCCTGCCCGGCATCGGCGTCCAGTACGACCTCGTCACCCGGGAGGACCATCACATCTCCGTGGTCGCCCACCGCGACGGCACTCGCACCCTGGCGGTCTACCTTGCCGACGACCCCGACGCCTGCGCCGAGGCCGTACACCTCACCGAAGCCGAGTCCGCCTCGGTGATCGACGCCCTGACGCCGGCGCACCACAGCCCCACCCTCCTGCACACCACGGACCTGGGTCTGGTGGCCGAGCGGATGGAGCTCAGCGCACACTCGTCGTGGAACGGACGGCTGCTGTGCGACACCCTGCTGCGCACCCGCACGGGTGCGACCGTCGTTGCCGTTCTGCGCCGGAGCGGTGCCGTTCCGGCGCCGCCCTCGGACTTCCGGCTGGCCGGCGGCGACGTTCTGATCGTCATCGGCACGCGGGAGAGCGCGGACGCCGCGGCCGACCTGCTGGACCGGGACTGAGGCGCGCGTGCACACCGCGGTCTTCCTGATCGAATTCGGAGCGGTCATCCTCGGCCTCGGGCTGCTCGGCCGCCTGGCCGCCCGCTTCGGGTTCTCTCCCGTCCCGCTCTATCTGTTGGCCGGACTGGCCTTCGGCGACGGCGGACTCGTACCACTCGGAGCGAGCCAGGAGTTCATCGCCGTCGGGGCGGAGATCGGTGTCGTCCTGCTGCTGCTGATGCTGGGGCTGGAGTACAGCGCCTCCGACCTCGTGACCAGCCTGAAGACCCAGTATCCCGCCGGGATCGTGGACTTCGTCCTCAACGCGGTGCCCGGCGCGGTGGCCGCCCTGCTGCTCGGCTGGGGGCCGGTCGCGGCCGTCGTTCTCGCGGGCGTCACCTGGGTCTCCTCCTCCGGAGTCATCGCCAAGGTGCTCGGCGACCTCGGGCGCGTCGGTAACCGCGAGACCCCGGCGATCCTCGGGGTACTGGTCCTCGAAGATCTGGCCATGGCCGTCTACCTGCCCGTGGTGACCGCACTCGTCGCAGGCGTCTCCCTGGCCGAGGGCGCCGTCACCGTCGCGGTCGCCCTGGCGGCGGCCGGGGCCGTCCTGTTCGGCGCCCTCCGCTACGGCCGGACCATCTCCCGATTCGTCTCCAGCGACGATCCCGAGAAACTGCTGCTCGTGGTCCTCGGCCTGACTCTGCTCGTGGCCGGAATCGCCCAGCGACTCCAAGTGTCCGCCGCGGTCGGCGCGTTCCTTGTCGGCATTGCCCTGTCGGGGGAGGCCGCGGAAGGCGCGCACAGCCTGCTCAGCCCACTCAAGGACCTGTTCGCGGCGGTCTTCTTCGTCTTCTTCGGCCTCCACACCGACCTGGTCGCCGTCGTGCCGGTGCTGGTGCCCGCCCTGCTCCTCGCCCTGGTCACCAGCGCGACCAAGATCGCCACCGGGTACTGGGCCGCGCGTCGTGCCGGAGCCGGTGTGCAGGGCCGGTGGAGGGCCGGCGGCACCCTGGTCGCGCGCGGCGAGTTCTCCGTCGTCATCGCCGGACTCGCGGTCACCGCGGGGGTCGCGCCGGAGCTCGGCCCGCTGGCCACCGCCTATGTCCTGATCCTGGTGGTCATCGGTCCGCTCGCCGCGCGCTACACCGAACCGGTCGCCGCCCACCTGCGGGGAGTGCGGACACGGGGCGACCGGCGTCTGGTCTGAGCCGGACGAGCGCCCGCCGTGCGGGAACAGCGACCACGAGCTGGTTCTGCCGATCCCCGGGACGAGCGGCGGGAGTCGGCGGGGTGTCGCACGCGCTCGGTGGTAACAGCTGTTACCATTCTGGCATGGGAAAGACGCAACTGGGTGCCCGGGTGGACGCGGATGTCGCCGAGCTCGCGCGTAAGCGGGCCGCTGACCTGGGGCTGTCGGTCGGGGAGTACCTGGCGCGACTGGTCCAGGACGACGCGAGCGGTCTACGGGCCCGCGCTGTCGACGCGGCCGCTCGATTCCTCGCCGAGCATCAGAGCGTCTTCGACGAGGCTGAGGATGCCCAGGTCTCCCGTGGGGCGCGCGCCGCGTGATGGAGCTGAACATCGACGTGCCCTGGATCCTGCAGGTCGCCGAAGTGGCGGGTGCGGGTGATCCGGCCCCTGACGACTACGGCGTCCCCGTCGCCGCGGTGGCGCGGCACCAGGCGGAGCTTTTCGAGCACCCTGTCTACGACGGGCCGTACGCGAAGGCCGCTGCCCTGGTTCACACCCTGGGCCGCTGCCGCTGGCTGGAACGCTCCAACATGGCGGTCGCGGCGGCCACCGGCGTCATGTACCTCGAAGCCGCCGGCGTCTCCGTGAAACCCACGCGGGACGACGCCGTCGCCCTGAGGGACCTGCTCCTCGACGCGACCTGCACCACCACCAGGATCGCCACACTGCTACGGTCCTGGCCCACCGCCACCTGACGTGCCATGGAGCCCGCCAGGGGCGTGCTCCCTACGCCTCCCTGCGGGCGCCCGCCGACGGCACGGCCGGGAAGATGCCCGGCGCGGCGAACCCGGCCCCGGCGAAGGCCTTCTCGACCGCGGCGGCCACGGACTCGGCCCGCTCCTCGGCCACGAGGACGATCGCGGAGCCGCCGAAGCCGCCGCCGGTCATCCGCGCGCCGAGCGCGCCGGCCGCGTTCGCCGCCTCGACCACGAGGTCCAACTCGGGGCAGGAGACCCGCAGATCGTCCCGGAGCGAGGCGTGGCCCTCGTTGAGGACGGGTCCGACGGCCGCCGCGTCCCCGGCGTCGAGGAGGGCGATCGTCCGCTCGACCCGGTGGTTGTCCGACACCACGTGCCGGACATAGCGGCGAACCGATTCCTCGCTCAAACGCGCGAGGGATTCGGGCAGTTGCACGTACGGGACTTCACGCAGGGAGCGCACGCCGAGCGCCCGCGCACCCGCCTCGCACCCGGCGCGCCGCTCCGCGTACGCGCCGTCCCCGAGGGCGTGCTTCACCCGGGTGTCCACGACGAGGAGCCGCAGCCCCTGCGCGGCCAGGTCGAAGGGCACCTGCCGGTACGAGAGGTCACGGGTGTCCAGGAAGAGCGCGTGGCCCTCGATCGCGCACGCGGACGCCATCTGGTCCATCACCCCGCACGGGACGCCGACGAAGGCGTTCTCCGCGCGCTGGGCGAGGACGGCGAGTTCGGGGCGGGAGAGCCCGAGGCCGAAGAGGTCGTTCAGGGCGAGCGCGCAGACGACCTCCAGGGCGGCGGAGGACGACAGGCCGGCCCCGGTCGGCACGGTGGAGGCGAGGTGGATGTCCGCCCCGGTGACCGGGTGGCCGGCCGCGCGCAGCGCCCAGACGACCCCGGCCGGGTAGGCGGCCCAGCCGAGGTCGCCCCGGAGCGGCGCGAGGGCGGCCACGTCCAGGACGACGACGCCACCCTCGACGTCGGCGGAGTGGAGCCGCAGCAGCCCGTCGTCGCGCCGGGAGACCGCGGCGACGGCCGTGTGCGGCAGCGCCAGCGGCATCACGAAGCCGTCGTTGAAGTCGGTGTACTCGCCGATCAGGTTGACCCGCCCCGGGGCGGCCCAGACGCCCTCCGGCGCCGCCCCGTACAGCGCCTCGAACGCGCCCGCCACGTCCGTCCGCGCCGCCTCGCCCGCCACGCCCCTACCCGCCGCCTCGCCCGTCACGCTCATCCGCGCTCCCGCTCCCTCTCCCTCGCGAACGCCCAGGCGTCCCGCACGATGTCCGCCAGGTCCGGGCGGGACGGAATCCAGCCGAGCCG
>NZ_JBEZNQ010000133.1:0-12554 GCF_040653315.1 Streptomyces sp. NPDC047981
CGGGCTTTTCCCTTCGGTCTTGCGTTTCCGACTCTATCAGATCTTTCCGATCCGATTTCCTCGGTGCTTTCCGGCTTCTTCGGTTTCCCGTTTCCGCCTTCCTGCGTTTCCGACTCTATCAGATCCTTTCGGGCCTGATTCCCAGTCAGAGTGGGTTGCCTTCCCGGCTGTTGGGCCGTTCCGACGCTCAAACTCTAGCGGATTTCCCGGGCGACTCATAATCGAGTCATTCGAAATGAATTTCGGCATGCCGAAATTCGTCCCGGTCGGGGGATCGTGCTGAGTTGAGGTGCCGCTTCAAGCGGCGGGAGTGGCTGTCGCAGAACCGTTCCGGCCCCGTGACAACTCGGAGAACACTACGGATACGGCGGGGGCGTGTCAACCCCCGCCCCCGTGACCTCCAGGAACAGTCAGTCCAGGTCCGTGAGGCGGCCGCCCGCGTCCGGCTGGGTGTGCTCGACCCTGCGCAGGAGGCGGATCAGCATGTCGCCGAGGCCGGCGCGCTCCTCGACCGTGAGGTCCTGGAGGAGCTTCTCCTCGAAGTCCGTCGCCATGCGCATCGCCTCGAGCCACTTCGTACGGCCCTCGTCCGTCAGCTCCACGATCACCCGGACGCGGTTGGTCTCGTCGCGGTCGCGGGTGACGAGGCCCTCGCCGGCCATGCGGTCGATGCGGTGGGTCATGGCGGCCGGGGTCAGGCCGAGGCGCTTCGCGAGCTCGCCCGGGCCCAGCCGGTAGGGGGCGCCGGAGAGCACGAGGGTCTTGAGGACCTCCCACTCCGCGTTGCTGATGCCGAGGTCGGCGACCTGGCGGCCGTACGCGACGTTCATCCGGCGGTTCAGCCGGCCGAGGGCGGAGACCACCTTCTCGACCTGGGGGTCCAGGTCGCGGTACTCGCGCTGGTAGGCCGCGATCTGCTCGTCGAGGGTCGGCTCCTGCGGTGACTGCGGGCCGGACTGCTCGGGGGTGTCGCTCATGCGCCGAGTATCCCACGGACCTCGTTGGCGTTGAAGTCCTTCCATGTGTATTGTTAAGGATCTAATTTTACTGTTGAAGTCTTGAGGCTTCAGGACTGTAGACCTGAAGCCCTGATCGAGGTGGGTGAACCGTGACCAAGGCGATGGGTGCAGCGATGCGGCGGATCCAGGCGGGCAGCGCGCTGAGCGCGTTCGGACTGGGCTTCACCGTTCCGTACCTCTATGTGTACGTCGCTCAGGTGCTGGACCTGGGCGCGACCACGGCGGGCATCGTGCTCGCCGTCTTCGCCATGGCCGCACTCGTCGTCCTGCCGTTCAGCGGACGCGCCATCGACCGGCGGGGTCCCCTGCCCGTCCTTCTCGTCGCCGCCGTCCTCGCGTCGCTCGGCGCGCTGGGCATGGGGCTCTCCGGAAGCGTGCCCGCCGCCGTGGGTTCCGCGGCGCTGCTCGGTGCCGGTACGGCCGTGATGCAGCCGGCGCTCGCGACGATGATCGTCTGGTGCTCCGAGCCGACCACCCGGACCCGGTCCTTCGCCATGCAGTTCTTCCTGCAGAACCTGGGGCTCGGCGTCGGTGGTCTGATCGGCGGCCAGCTCGTCGACGTGAACCGGCCGGGGAGCTTCCTGCTGCTCTTCTCGATCGAAGCGGCGATGTTCCTCGTCCTCGGCGCCATCGTGATGACCGTCCGGATGCCGGGCTCGCCCGCCCTGCAGGACACCCGGCCGGCCGGCTCGGCGAAGGGCGGCGTCCGGGCCCTGCTCGGGCACAAGGCCATGGTGCAGCTGTGCGTCCTGGGCTTCGTCCTCTTCTTCGCCTGCTACGGGCAGTTCGAATCGGGTCTCGCGGCGTACGGCACCGAGGCCGCCGGGATCGAGCCGTCGACGCTCGGCATCGCACTGGCCGCCAACACGGCCGTCATCGTCGTCGCCCAGTTCGTGGTGCTGAGGTTCGTCGAGCGCCGGCGGCGTACGCGGGTGATCGCGGCCGTCGGTCTGATCTGGGCCGTGGCGTGGGTGATCGCCGGGTACGCGGGGCTCGGGCACGGCAGCCAGGCGATGGCGACCGCCGCCTTCGTCTCCACGTACGCCCTCTTCGGGCTCGGCGAGGCGATGCTCTCGCCGACCGTGGCGCCGCTGGTGGCGGACCTCGCGCCGGAGTCGATGGTCGGTCAGTACAACTCGGCGTTCGCGCTGGTCAAGCAGCTGGCGCTGGCCGTCGGTCCGGCGGTGGGCGGGCCCATGGGCGCCGCGCTGCACGGGCCGTACATCGTGACCTTCGTGCTCTTCTCGCTCGGGATCACGTTCCTCGCGGTGCGTCTGGGCAAGCAGCTCACGCCCGCGCAGAACCACCCGTGGCTCGCCGCCAGGACCTCGCGGGTCGTGGCGCAGCACCTTCCCGAGAAGGAGAGCGTCCCGGCGTGAGCCGGGGCGCCCCGCGAGCCCCGCGCGCCCTGTCCTAGTCGGGCAGGGCGAACTCGCACCAGACCGCCTTGCCGCCACCCGGTGTGCGGCGGCTGCCCCAGGACGAGGCGATCGTCGCGATGATCGAGATCCCGCGGCCCGCCTCGTCCTCCGTCTCCGCCCTGCGGCGGCGCGGCAGATGGTCGTCCCCGTCCGTGACCTCGATGATCAGCCGCCGGTCGGTGCGGCGCAGTCGAAGGCGCATGGGCGGGGTTCCGTGCTTCAGGGAGTTCGCCACCAGTTCGCTGGTGGCGAGGACGCCGAGGTCGCGCAGTTCGACCGGGAAGCGCCAGCTGGAGAGGACGCCCGAGGCGAAGGCACGCGCGCGTGGGGCCGCCTCGACGCCGCCGAGCAGTTCCAGGGCCGCGTTGTGGAAGAGCTCCGCGTCCGCTCCCTTGCGGGAGGGGTGCTGGACGACCAGGACGGCGACGTCGTCGTCGTGCTCGGCGGTGACACCGAGCGAGCGCAGCAGCCGGTCGCAGACGACCTGCGGAGTGCCGAGGGCCCCCGAGAGCGCGCGCTCCAGGGCGGCGACGCCCTCGTCGATGTCCTCGCGGCGCCGCTCGACGAGGCCGTCGGTGTAGAGGACGGCGGTGGAACCCGGCGGCAGGGCGATCGCGCCGGAGGTGTGCAGCCAGCCGCCGGTGCCCAGCGGGGGCCCGGTGGGGTCCTCGGCGCGGCGGACCGTGCCGTCCTCGTCCCTGACGAGGATCGGGAGGTGGCCGGCGGAGGCGTAGACGAGCTTGCCCTCGTTGGGGTCGTGGACGGCGTAGACGCAGGTGGCGATCTGGCTGGCGTCGATCTCGGCGGCGAGGCCGTCGAGCAGCTGGAGCACCTCGTGCGGGGGCAGGTCGAGCCGGGCGTAGGCACGGACGGCGGTGCGGAGCTGGCCCATGACGGCGGCGGCACGCACGCCGCGGCCCATGACGTCGCCGATGACGAGGGCGGTGCGGCCCGCGCCCAGGGTGATGACGTCGTACCAGTCGCCGCCGACGGCCGCGTCCGTGCCGCCGGGCTGGTAGGTGGCGGCGATCCGCAGGTCGTCGGGCTGCTCCAGCTCCTGCGGGAGCAGGGAGCGCTGAAGGGTCACGGCGGTCTCGCGGTGCCGGCGCTCGCTGGCGCGCAGCCGCTCGGCGGCCTCGGCGTGGTCCGTCACGTCGGAGGCGTGGACGAGGACGCCGCCGCCCTCGAAGCGCGCGGAGTCCACCGGCAGGCAGGTGACCGTGTACGAGCCGCCGTCCTTGGTCTTGCGGGACTTGACGGTCCTGGGCTTTCCGCTGCGCAGGACCTGGTCCATGAGCGGCAGCAGGCCGAGCGCCTCGGCCTCGGGGCAGGCGTCGGCGACTGTGGCGCCCGCGGGGCGGGGGCCGAAGGCGGCGGCGTAGGCGTCGTTGACGTAGGCGATGCGGTGCTCGGGGCCGTGCGCGAGCGCGACCAGACCGGGGAGGCGGCCGATGATCTCCCGTACGGAGAAGTCCTCCAGGGCGGGGACCTCGGTGGCCTCGGCGGCGAGGTGCTCAGGCTGCTGCTCGTACTCACCGCGGGCCGCGGGCACGGAGCCTTCGGTCCCCCGCGCCGCCGTGCGGCGCTGCGTGCCGGGGAGTCGGGCGCTCCAACGGGTGAAGTTCACGGATCTGTATGCCTCGTGGTTGTTGGCCGTGCTGAGTCACTCTGTGCAGGTGTGAGCCCACCTATGGTCACACGTCCAGTGTGACCGACCGCACTGACATCGGTGTCAGCCCGGCTTGGGCCCGTCCGCCGACCCGTTGTCCGGGCCGTTCTTCGGGCCCTTCTTCGGGGGCGGGGGCGCGGCGGCGAGTTCGAACTCGGCGCGCGGGTGTTCCAGCGAGCCGAGCGAGACGATCTCCCGCTTGAACAGGCCGGAGAGGGTCCACTCGGCCAGGACGCGGGCCTTCCTGTTGAAGGTCGGGACGCGGCTGAGATGGTAGGCGCGGTGCATGAACCAGGCCGGGTAGCCCTTGAGTTTGCGCCCGTAGACATGGGCCACACCCTTGTGGAGGCCGAGGGAGGCGACCGAGCCCGCGTAGGAGTGCGCGTACTCCTTGAGCGGCACGCCGCGCAGGGCGGCGGCGACGTTCTCGGCGAGCACCTTGGTCTGGCGTACGGCGTGCTGTGCGTTGGGCGCGCACTGCTTGCCGGGCTCGTCCGAGGTGATGTCGGGGACGGCGGCGGCGTCGCCGGCCGCCCAGGCGTGTTCGACGCCCTCGACGGTCAGGCGGGCGGTGCACTTGATCCGGCCGCGTTCGTCGAGCGGCAGATCGGTGGCGGCGAGGACGGGCGCGGGTTTCACGCCCGCGGTCCAGACGACCGTCCGGGTGGGGAAGCGGCTGCCGTCGCTGAGGACGGCGACCCGGTCCTCGCAGGAGTCGAGCCGCGTTCCCAGGCGTACGTCGATGTTGCGGCCGCGCAGCTCGCGGATCGCGTACTTGCCCATCTTCTCGCCGACCTCGGGCAGGATCCGGTCCGAGGCCTCGACGAGGACCCATTTCAGGTCCTCCGGCTTGATGTTGTGGTAGTACCGCGCGGTGTAGCGGGCCATGTCCTCCAGCTCGGCGAGCGCCTCCACGCCCGCGTAGCCGCCGCCGACGAAGACGAAGGTGAGGGCGGCGTCGCGCAGGCCGGGATCGCGGGTGGAGGAGGCGATGTCCATCTGCTCGATGACGTGGTTGCGCAGTCCGATGGCCTCCTCGACGGTCTTGAAGCCGATGGCGTAGTCGGCGAGACCGGGGACCGGGAGGGTGCGGGAGATCGAGCCGGGCGCGATGACCAGTTCGTCGTAGGTGAGCTGCTCGGTGCCGGTGCCCTCCTCCTCGGTGGCGAGGGTGGAGAGGGTCGCCGTCCGCTTGGCGTGGTCGACGGCGTGGACCTCGCCGATGACGATCCGGCACCGGTCGAGGACGCGGCGGAGCGGGACGACGACATGGCGCGGGGAGATCGAGCCGGCGGCCGCCTCGGGGAGGAACGGCTGGTACGTCATGTACGGCTCGGGCGTGACCACGACGATCTCGACGGAACCGCTTCTGAGCTCGGTCCTGAGCTGCCGCTGCAGGCGCAGCGCGGTGTACATCCCGACGTAGCCACCGCCGACAACGAGAATGCGCACAGGTTCGGTCACTGTCCCATGACGCACCGCCGTCCGGGGTTTGTCCACAGGCTCGACAAATTGTGTGACCGGAGGTGCGCGGGGGCGCGGGGTGGCGCAGAGGGTGGGTACAGTGGGAAACGCGCAGGTCAGAGTGGGCGCGGGGGGTGGCGCGGGAGAACGGAATCGGGAGAGTTCAGGCCCTTGCTCCGATCGGGGGGCGCACCGTACGGAACTCCCCCTTCTGAATTGACCTCGTCTCAACTATGTTCGTACCTCGTCGGGGTACCGGCCCGTGGCGCACAGACCAGAGCGCCGCACAGTGGGTCGACCCCGTGTCAGGGCGGGGAGTCTCCGGGGGGAGACATCATGAGCGGGGGAACGCTTATGCACATGCAGGATTCTCGGTGGCAGGCTGTCGTCGACACGACGGACAGCGCGTTCGACGGACGTGGTGCGGGTACGAGTGCCGCCGCGGTGTCGGGCCCGGGCGCCGGTGCGGTGTCCGGTGCGGGCATCGGAGTGGGGCCGACGGGGGCCGTCGGCCGGTCGGCGCCGCTGCGGGTGGACGCCCAGCGCAACCTGGAGCACGTGCTGCGCGCGGCGCGCGAGGTCTTCGGTGAACTCGGTTACGGCGCGCCGATGGAGGACGTGGCCCGGCGTGCCCGGGTCGGCGTCGGCACGGTGTACCGCCGCTTCCCGAGCAAGGACGTGCTGGTCCGCCGGATAGCCGAGGAGGAGACCGCCCGGCTGACCGAGCAGGCGCGCACCGCCCTCGGCCAGGAGGACGAGCCGTGGTCGGCGCTCTCGCGCTTCCTGCGGACCTCGGTGGCCTCGGGCGCGGGTCGCCTGCTGCCGCCGCAGATCCTGCGGGTGGGCGTGGACGCGGACGAGCTGCTGCTGCCGGCGCGGAGCGCCGAGGACGAGGCGCGGGTGCCGCACCAGCGGGGCTTCGCGGACCCGTCCGAGCAGCGGGTCGGCGCGCCGCGCGCGGTGCCGGGGACCGAGCAGGACGACGCCGGTGCGGCGGAGCTCCTGGAGGTCGTCGGACGGCTCGTGGAGCGGGCCCGTGAGGCGGGCGAGCTGCGGACGGACGTGACCGTGGCCGATGTCCTGCTCGTCATAGCCACGGCGGCGCCCGCGCTGCCGGACGCGGCGCAGCAGGCGGCCGCCTCGGCCCGGCTCCTCGACATCCTGCTGGAGGGCCTCCGCTCGCGATAGCGGGCGAGGGCGCGCGAGGGCGGAGGAGCGGGGCCGGCTCCGGTGCGGGGCTGGTTCGGGTGTGGGTTGTTCGCGTGCGGGGCTGGTTTCGGTGCGGGGTTGTTCGGTTCCGTTGGTCCGGGCGGACCGTCGAGCATGGCACGAACGAGTGATCGGTTACGCCCGGATACCGGAAGTGGCCCCGGACGAGTGGTAAGTGGACGCGGAGGTTCAGCGCGTCGGCGCTCTGTGGCACTCTTGCCCGGTGTTCGGTTCTGGGCGTGCATACGGGGGCTTCCGCGATGAGCGGTGACGGTCGGGACGAGCCGCTGGACAACGGCGGTGGCACGGAGACCGGGGACCTTCCCGCGCGGCAGGTGCCGAGTCAGGGCGGACCTGGGGGTTCCAAGGGTGGACCCAAGGCCCAGACGCAGGCTGCGGCTTCGGGCTCGGCTTCCACTTCGGGCTCGGCTTCGGCTTCGGCTTCGGTAGAGCCGAGCGTTCCGCAGCAGCGGGAGGGCGGGGCCGCGCGGCCGGCCGCCGAGGACGCGGACGAGCCCGAAAGACCCGACACCGTCCTTCCGCCCGCGGTCGAACTGCCGCCCTCCGACGCCGAGCTCATCCAGTTGATGCGGGGCGGCGACGACAGCGCCTACGAGGAGCTGTTCCGTCGCCACTCGGAGGCCGTGCGCCGCTACGCAAGGACCTGCTGCCGTGACGCCCACACCGCCGACGACCTGACGGCGGAGGTGTTCGCCCGTACGCTCCAGGCCGTACGCGGCGGGGCGGGCCCCGAGCAGGCGGTCCGGGCCTATCTGCTGACCACGGTCCGGCGGGTCGCCGCGAACTGGACACGTACGCAGAAGCGCGAGCACCTGGTCGACGACTTCGCCGTCTTCGCGGCGCAGGCCGCCCGCTCCTCCGAGGTCTCCGACCAGGACACCCTGGACCTCGGGGCCGACGTCCTGGCCATGCACGAGGCCGAACAGTCGCTGGCCATGCAGGCGTTCCGCTCGCTGCCCGAGCGGTGGCAGGCCGTGCTCTGGCACACCACGGTCGAGGAGGAGTCGCCCAGCGAGGTCGCGCCGCTGTTCGGGCTGACCGCCAACGCCACCGCCGTACTGGCCAGCAGGGCCCGTGAGGGCCTCAAGCAGGCGTACCTCCAGGCGCACGTCAGCACGTCCCTGACGGCGGGCGGTGACTGCGCCCGGTACGCCGACCGGCTCGGCGCGTACGCGCGCGGCGGCCTGCGGATGCGGGCGGAGCGCGGGCTGCGCAAGCACCTGGAGGAGTGCGCCAAGTGCCGGCTCGCCGCCGGTGAGCTGGAGCATGTGAACGCCGGGATCCCCGCGCTGCTGCCGATCGCGGTCATCGGCTGGTTCGCCGCCGGGTTCTCCCTCAAGGCCGCGGGTGTCGTGGCGGGCGGGGTCGTGGGCGCGGCGGGCGCCGGTGCGGCCGCAGCCGCGACAGGAGCAGCGACGGGAGCGGCCACCGGTGCCGGCTCGTCGAGTACGGCCGGAGCGTCCTCCGCCGCGGCGGCCGAGGGGCTCGGCGCGCCCGCGAAGGCGGGCATCGCGGCGGCGGTGGCCGTGGCCGCGACCGCCGGTCTGGTCTGGGCGCTCTCCGGGGATCCCCAGCCGGTCGCGAAGCCCGAACCCACGCCGCCGGCCGTCGCCCCCGCCGTACCGCCGGAGCCCACACCGCCGCCGGAGCCGACCCCGACGCCCACGCCGCCGGCGGCCCCGCCGGCCGCCGAGGAACCCGAGCCGACCCCGACGCCCACACCTCCGAAGCCCACACCGACACCCACGCCCACGCCCACGCCGTCGAAGCCCACGCCCACGCCGACGCCCACACCTCCGAAGCCGAAGCCGACGCCGACTCCCACGCCACCGCCCGCCCCGCCGGTCGTGTACCAGGTGAACCAGCTGGACTACGGCGTCTTCGGCGACGGCACGAAGCCCGAGGTCCGGCTCGGCGACAGCAGCTGGATGTGGCAGCGCCAGGGCCTGTCGATCGGCGGCACGCGGTACGGGCACGGGGTGAGCGTGCACGCGCCGTCCGCACTCGTCATCGACCTCAACCGGCAGTGCACCAGCTACGACGCGCTCGTCGGGGTCGACGACCTGACCGCACCGATCGGTGTCGGAGGCGTCCGCTTCTCCGTCTACGCAGACGGTGAGCGGCTCTGGCGCTCGCAGGTCGTCGAAGCGGGCGACCCGGCGGTCCCGGTCCACGTCGACATCACGGGCCGCACGACGATCCGTCTGGTCGTGGAGGAGATCTCGCCGTGGGGCCGTGTCGCGGTCGCGGACTGGGCGCAGTCGCGGATCAGCTGCTCCTGAGCCGATCCTGAGCGGGTCCTGAGGGAGTCCTGAGCGGGTCCTGGGCGGGTCCTGAGCGGGTCCTTCTTCTGAGCCGGTCCTTCCTGGCTCAGCCGCTCCCGACGGATCAGCCGGTCCTGTCCTCCGCCAGGTACGCGTCCACGAGGGCGATCACCTCGTCGAGGGTCAGCCTGGCACCCTCGGCACAGGCGCTCGCGGTGGCGGCGTCGCCCAGTTCGGCGCGGGCCCGGGTCATCACGGTCTCCGTCTCGAGGAGTTCGGGCACCGAGCGGGGGATCGCGGCCCGCCAGGTGTCGACGGCGGACAGGACCCGGACGGCGACCGGGGCCGCTCCGCTCAGGCTGAGCACGCTCGCCATGCACTCCCCCAGCTGGGCCATGACGAAGCCGGCGCACTGGGCCTCCCGGGCCATCCGCAGGGCGCCGACCGCCTCCGCCACGGCCGCCGTACCGCCGCCCTCCTCCGCGAGGACGCGCGCGGAGAACCCGGCCACGGCGGCGGTGAAGTGCGGGGGCGGCGTGCCGGTGAGGACCGACTCGTTCGCCGCGTCCAGGTGCGTGCGGGCGGCACGGACGTCGCCGCGGTAGAGGGCCAGGACGGCCCGCATGAACCGCAGGAACGCCTCGGTGTCCTCGATGCGGTGGTACGCGGCCTCCGCCTCGGCCTCCGTCAGCCCCTTCTCCGCGGCCTCCATGTCACCGGAGCGGTAGGCGAGTTCGGCGAGCCTGGCGATCAGGAACGGGGACTCGGCGTGCGCGCCGACCTCCCGGGCGAGGCCGAGAGCCTCCTCGTACGCCTCCGCCGCCTCCGCGAACCTGCCCCGGATCATGTGCGCCTCGCCCGCCGCGCTCGCCACCTGCGCCCGCATCCAGCGGTCGCCGACGCGGCGGGAGAGGACGCGCAGCTCGGCCAGGTCGTCGTCGATGCCGCCCATGTCGCCGGGCATGTCGATCACCAGGTGCGTACGGAACATCATGCTGACGCCGAGCTCCCACTCACCGCCGTACCGGCGGCAGGTGTTGACGGCGATGTCGAGCAGCTCGCGCAGGACGTCGGGGCCCTCGGTGAGGAAGGCGGTGAACGGCCACAGGAGTCCCGGGAAACGGGCCGACTCGGGCCCGGGCCGCTCGGCGAAGGCGTCGCGCACCCGCCGTACCAGTGCGAGGCCCTCGGCATCGTCCCGCAGGTCGGCGGCCGTGCGGTTCTCCACGACGAGGAAGAAGGACAGCATGCGCAGCCGCATGCGGGGCCAGAAGCGGGGGTCCTCGGGATCCTCCGGGTCCTCGCCGAGCAGGAGTGCGCGCTCGGTCCAGACCAGGCCTTCCGTGCGGTAGTTGCGGAGCCACCAGAACCAGCCCACGGCGAAGACGAGCCGGTGGGCGGCGGCCTCGTCGGGAGCCGTGACGGTCGTGCGGTGGAGGGCGGCGCGGATGTTGTCGAGGTCGGTCTCGATCCGCCGGATCCAGGGGAGCTGCTCGCCCGAGCGGAGGAGGGGTTCGGCCTGCTCGGCGAGGGCTGTGAAGTAGGCGGTGTGGGCCGCCTCGGCGGCGGCGCGGACCGCCGGGCGCTCGGCGGCACGCTCGACGGCGTACTCGTGGATCGTCTCCAGGAGCCGGTAGCGCATCTCGCCGTCGTCGGTGGGGGCGGCGACGACGAGGGACTTGTCGACGAGCGCGCCGAGCGTTTCGGCGGCGTTCGGGACGAGGGCCTCGGCGGCGGCCAGGTCCCAGCCGCCGGCGAACACGGCGAGCCTGCGGAGCAGGGTCCGTTCGTCGGCGTCGAGGAGCTCCCAGGACCAGTCGACGACGGCGCGGAGGGTCTGCTGGCGGGGGAGGACGGTTCGGCTGCCGGAGGTGAGGAGCCGGAAGCGGTCGTCGAGCCGGTCGGCGATCTGGCGGGGGGTGAGCAGGCGCAGGCGGGCGGCGGCCAGTTCGATGGCGAGGGGGAGGCCGTCGAGGCGGCGGCAGATCTCGTCCACGGCCGACAGGCCGTCGGCGGTCGTCGTGATGGTGTCCCTGGCGGCGTCCGTGGTGGTGTCCGGGGCGGCACCCGTGGCGGCACCCGTGGTGGTGTCCGGGGCGGCACCCGTCGGGGCGAGGTCGAAGTCGGGGCGGACGGCACGGGCGCGTTCGGCGAAGAGGCGGTGGGCCGGGGCGGGCGGCAGGGGTTCGACGGGCCGGACCGTTTCTCCGGGGACGCCGAGCGGTTCGCGGCTGGTGGCGAGGATCCGCAGCCGGGGGCAGCGGGTGAGGAGCGTCTCGGCGAGCGCTGCGGCCGCGTCGACGACGTGCTCGCAGTTGTCGAGGACGAGGAGGAGGGAGCGGGGCGCGAGGTGTTCGATCAGCCGGTGGGTGGGGTCGTCCTGGGGGTTCTGGCCCTCGCGGGTGATCAGGTTGGTCTCACGGAGCCGGAGCGCGGAGAGGACGGCGCCCGGGACGGCGGCGGGGTCGTCGAGCGGCGCGAACTCGACGAGCCAGGCGGGGGTGGCGTCGGCGGCGGCGAGGGCCGCTTCCTCCGCCAGGCGGGTCTTGCCGGAGCCGCCTGGGCCGGTGAGCGTGACGAGGCGGGAGCGGGTGAGGTCGGCGCGGAGGGCGGCGAGGTCGGGTTCGCGGCCGACGAAGGAGGTGAGGCGGGGCCGGATGTTCCCGGTCTCGCGGGGCTGTGGGGGCGGTGTCGGTGTCGGGTGGAGGAGTTCGCGGTGGAGCGCGGTGAGTTCGGCGCCCGGGTCGGTGCCGAGCCCGTCGGCGAGCGCGCGGCGGGCGTCCTCGTAGGCGGCGAGGGCGTCGGCCTGCCGGCCCTCGGCCCGCAGGGCGCGCACGAGTTGGGCGCGGAAACCCTCGTCGTACGGGTACGCGTCCGTCAGCTCGGTCAGCTCCGGTACGAGTCCGTCGACGGCACCGCGCGCGAGATCGGCCTCGACGCGCCGGCGCAGGGCGGCGAGCCGCTGCGCCTCGGGTCGCACGCGCGCGTGCTCGGGCAGGTCGACGAGGGCGGGGCCGCGGAAGAGGGCGAGGGCGGTCCGGAGGAGCGCGGCGGCTGTGTCGGGGTCGCCGGCGTCGAGGCGGGCGCCCGCGTCGCGGACGTGGCGCTCGAAGACGTACAGGTCGATGTCTTCGGGCTCGGCGGCGAGGCGGTAGCCGGGGCCCGGCACGGACGCGACGGCCTCCCGCCCGAGGCTTCGGCGCAGCCGCCCGACGAGGGCCTGGAGGGCGGCGGGGGCGTCGTGCGGGGGTTCGTCGCCGTACACGTCGTCGACGAGCTCGCCGACGGTCACCGCCCGCCCTCCGCGCGAGGCGAGCGCGGCGAGCAACGCCCGCAGCCGGGCCCCGCCCAGGGGAAGGGGCGTGCCGTGGGCGTCGAGCGCGAGGGTGGAACCGAGGATCAGATACCGCACGCGCGCCATTGTCGCCGGGCACGGGGCGGGACGCCTCGGGGTTTACCTGGGCGTGGCGGGGGGGCGGGCGGCCGG
>NZ_JBEZNQ010000134.1:0-12463 GCF_040653315.1 Streptomyces sp. NPDC047981
GCGGCGGGACCGGGCTTCACGGAGCCGGCCGAGGCCGGGGCGGCGGCGTCGGACGGCTGCCGAGGGCCGCGACGGGCATCCGCTCCGCCGGGGCGGGCGGCGGGGTCGGGCTGTCGGCCCGGGGGCGCGGCGTTCGTGTCGTCGTTCGGCATGGGCGCAGCCTGCCGTCGGCGGCCTCCCCCACCTAGACTTTCGGCTCCACCCGAATCTTCCATGTGCCTCCGTGGAGCCGCGCCCCCATGCCGTACCACCTCCACTTCGGCGAGGCCGACACCCTCCGCGTCCGGTTCGCGCTCTCGCCGCTCTGGGAGACGCTGGGCGCCGTACGCGTGCTCGCGCGGCCCCGGCAGCAGGGGTACCACCTGCCCTGGCTGCGGCGGATCCGGGGCGCGGCCGAGGGGCTCGACCTCCGGCCGCTGCATCTGCTGATGCCGCGGCGCGGACACAGCCCCGACTGCATCGGCCCGCCGCCCCTGGGGCCCGCCTGCTCCTTCGACGAGGAGATCGCGGCGGTACGGGAGACCGATCCGGCCCTCGCCCGGGACGACTTCGCGCGGGCGCTCGCCGACACCCCGGGCGCCGCCGCCTCCGACGAGGGGCGGCGGATGCTGGCCGATCCGGCGGGCACCGTCGAGCGGCTCGCGGACCTGCTCCAGGCGTCCTGGGAGGCCCTGGTCGCGCCGGACTGGGCCCGGCTGCGGGCGCTCCTGGAGGCGGACGTGGCGTACCACTCGCGCAGGCTCGCCGAGGGCGGCCTGGAGCGGCTGCTGGCCGAACTCCATCCCGGCTTCGCCTGGCGGCCGGACACCGCCACGCTCACGGTGGCATACCGCGGCGAACACATCCGCGCCCTCGAAGGCCGGGGCCTGGTCCTGATGCCCTCCGTCTTCACCTGGCCGGACGTGGTGAGCGGCTTCGACCCGCCCTGGCAGCCGACCGTCGCCTACCCGGTGCGCGGGATCGGCGGCCTGTGGACGGAGTCCCCGGGCGACCGGACCCCCGACGCGCTCGCCCGGCTGCTCGGGCGGGCCCGGGCGGACGTGCTGTGCGCGCTGGACGAGCCGGCCGGCACGACGGCGCTCGCGCACCGCCTCGGCCTCGCGCCGTCCTCGGTGTCGGCGCACCTGTCCGTGCTGCGGGAGGCGGGCCTGCTGACCTCGCGCCGCTACGGCCACCAGGTGCTGTACGAGCGCACGCCGATCGGGATGGCCCTGACGGGCTCCCCGGTGTCGCACCCACCCACCGTCTGACCGTTATGCCACGATGATCCGGTGTTGTCCCGCCGCATCGCCCTCGCCACCGCCGCCGCCCTGGCCACCGCCCTGATCATGACCGGCGTGGCGAGCTGCGGCGAGGACGACAGCTCCGCCCGCACGCCCGTCGGCCCGCCGTCCGGCCGCTCCGAGACCGTCGCCCCGACCGGCGGCTCCCCGTTCTGGGTCGACCCGGACAGCGACGCGGCCCGGCAGGTGCGGCAGTACGAGTCGGAGGGCCGCACGGAGGACGCGCGGCTGCTCAAGCGGATCGCGGAACGGCCGGTCGCGGACTGGCCGGACGGCGCCGATCCGGTACCCGACATCACCAAGGCGGTGCGCGGGGCCGCCGCCGACGGGCGGACCGTCGTCTTCGTCGCGTACAACATCCCGCACCGGGACTGCGGGATGTACTCGGCGGGCGGCTCGCACGACGGACAGGCGTACCGCACCTGGGTCGACTCCTTCGCCTCGGCGATCGGGGACGCGCCCGCGATCGTGGTCCTGGAGCCGGACGCGGTGCCGCACGCGGTGGACGGCTGCACGCCCGCGCAGTACCACGACGAGCGCTTCCAGCTGCTCTCCGAGGCGATCGACCGGCTGAAGCGCCAGCCGAACACCCGGGTCTACCTGGACGCGGGCAACCCGGCCTGGATCGAGGACCCGGGCAAGCTGGTCGAGCCGCTGCGCCGCGCGGGGATCGACCGGGCCGACGGCTTCTCGCTCAACGTCTCCAACTTCCAGACCAACGACACCGTGAAGGGCTTCGGCGCCGAACTCTCCGGGCTGCTCGGCGGCACGCACTTCACCGTCGACACCAGCCGCAACGGCGACGGCCCCCTCCCGGGCAACCGGGAGGAGGCCTGGTGCAACCCACCGGGCCGCGCCCTCGGTGTCCCCCCGACCGACCGCACGGGCGACGACCTCGTGGACGCCTACCTGTGGATCAAGCGCCCCGGCGACTCCGACGGCCCCTGCCGCGGCGGCCCGTCGGCCGGCACCTGGTGGCCCGACTACGCCCTGGGCCTGGCCCGCCGCGCGAAGGCCTGACGTCCGGGGGCGTCAGGCCACCTGGATCCACTTCGCCTCCGACGAGCTCCCGTCCTGGTCCGTGACGAAGAGCATGTACCAGCCGGGGGGAACGAGGGTGCGGTCCAGGGGGACGTCCACCGTGATGGAGTCCTTCGTCTTCTTCAGGCCCAGCTCCACCGAGCGCTGTTCGACGTCCGTGGTGTGGGTGACCGCGCTCGGGCGCATCAGGCGGGCCTTGGTGATGCGGGCGGCGTCCTCGGTGCGGATCGTGACGCGGCCGTTCTGGTCGAGTTCCTGCGGGCCCTCGCCGAGGACGGGGCGGTCGGTGCCGGCGCGGTGGAGGGAGGGCGGGGTGAAGATCTCGATGCGCTGCTCGAAGCTGCCGAGCTTGGTGTTGGCCTGGTTGCCGTAGAGCGGGTCGGAGCCGAAGGTGGCGACCCGGCCGTCGGGGAGCAGCAGCGCCTCGGAGTGGTAGTTGCGGCCGACCGTCGGCTCGGCGGCGGCCGAGAAGGCGTTGGCGCGGGGGTTGTAGAACTGCGCCTTGAGGATGTCGCTGCCGCCCGCGCCCCGGTACTGCACCGAGCCTCCGGTGGTGAAGACGGTGTCGTCGGGCATGAGGACGCTGCTGAGGTAGCGGGTGCCCTGCGGGAGCGCCGGACCGTCCTTGAAGGCCGGGGTCTCCTTCGAGAGGTCGATGATCGAGGTACGGGCGGTGGACTTCGGCGACTCGCCGACCCCGCCGCCGCCGAGGACCATGAGCTTCTGGTCCTGGACGGGCGGCAGCATCAGGGAGGCGGAGGTCTCCAGCTGGTCGGGGTCGGTCAGTCCGCCCAGCTTGGTGAAGGAGTTCTTCTTCAGATCCCAGAGCCCCGGCTCGCGGCCCTTCTCGGCGGGGCCGTAGCCCGCGTTGGAGCCGGTGTAGAGCAGCTTGCCGCCCTTGGTGAGGAAGAGCGCCGGGTAGGTGGGGAAGTAGCGGAAGGGGCCCTCGGACCACTTCTTGGTCTTCGGGTCGTAGATCTCGTTGTCGCCGGGGACGACGTCGCCGACGTCGTTGAGCCCGGAGACCGCGAGGACCTTGCCGTCCTGGAGGGTGACGAGCGTCGGGTACCAGCGGGCGTCCTTCATGGGGGCGACGGGGATGTACTTCTCCGCCTTGGGGTCGAACTCGTAGGCGCCCCTGATGCCCTGGAAGTCCTGCTTCTCGGTGGTGAGCCGCTGCGCGAGGCCGTAGACGTTGTCCGCGTCCTCGCCCTTGAGGCCGACAACCTCGTACTGCGCGGCCTGGGTGGTGAGCGCCTGCGCGCCCTCCTTCCGCGCCTCCACGAAGACCCGCGCCTCGGCGGCGGTGACCTTGGTCTTCCAGGGCTTCATCTGGCCGCTCTTGAAGTACGAGATCTCGAAGTCGCGCTTGGCCTTGGGGACCGTGACGTCGAACTTCGACACGTACTCGACCCCGGACGGGGAGCGGAAGACCGTGCCCTTCTTGAGGGTGACGGCCTTGTCGGGGCTCTCGTTCTTGACCCGCATCCCGCCGCCCGCGCGCTTGACCTCGCCGTCGAGGATCTCGTAGCGGGCGGTGCCGCCGGCCACCAGGAGGCGGCCGTCGGCGAGCTGGGTGTGGCCGGAGCAGAAGAAGTCCTCGGGGGTGGGGATCTTCTTGAAGGTGTTCTCCTTCGGGTCCCAGAGGATGGTGTCGAAGGTGCCCGAGTCGAACTTCTTCTGGTCGTTGCCGGAGCCGGCGATGAGCAGCACCTTGCCGGTGTGCAGCAGCGCCGCGTGGATGGCGTTGACGCTGTACCCGGCGGGCACCTCGACCGGCGCCCAGGAGCCGAACCGCTTCTTGTAGCCGGGCTGGGCGATCTTGTACGCGTGGTACTTCTCGCCGACGAACGAGACCGCGGCGGGTGCGTTCAGGGCCGCGAGGACCACGACGGCGCCGCTGCCGAACAGCGTCTTCTTGAGCTTCTTCGACGGCCGGTAGGCCATGGCTCAGTTCCCTCCGGTCGTCGTGGGCGCGGGCGCGGTGGCCGAGGGCGAGTGCGGGGTGGCGGCGGCGCGGACCTCGACGCTCTCGTGGGCGGGGGTGAGGCGGCGGGCACGGGTGCGGGCCCGCGCCTGTGCGCGCACCTGGCGGCTGCGCTGCGCGCGCAGGACGGTCCAGGTCCAGACGGCCACCGGGGAGAGGGAGATGACGAGGGCGAGCACGGCCCAGGTGCGCATGGCGGCGTGGGTGTGCTGGAAGTGGACGGAGGCGAGCAGTGAGGCGATGAGGAGCACCGCCCAGTAGAGGTGGATACGGAAGGTCAGGATCCGGTCGGGGCTCGCCTCGCCGCCCTTGGGGGTGACGACGAAGCGGCCCCGGGTGCGCAGCACCGCCGAGCCGAGCGACTTGAGGTAGATCGGCGCGGAGAGCGCGGACATGGCCATGCCGGCCAGGCCGCCGGAGCCCTCGGGCTCGTGGGGCGAGACGTTGTGGCGCCGGTTCCAGAGGTAGAGGCCGATCTGCAGGGCGACCGCGTCGCTGTAGATCATCAGCCAGACCGCGGAGGAGACCTGGGTCCCGGAGGCGCCGAGCCAGAGGAAGAGGACGCAGCTGAGGATGCCGAGGAACCAGTTGACGGCCGTCATCGGGTAGTAGACGAGCATCAGGGTGTAGTTGAGGAAGCGGCCCGGCGGGACCCGGAACGGGGTCTTCCAGTACTGCTTGATCAGCGTCTCGTACGTGCCCCGGGACCAGCGCAGTTGCTGGGTGAAGAAGTCCGTCCAGGAGGCCGGGCCCTCACCGACGGCGAGCACGTCCGGGGTGTAGACGGAGCGCCAGAAGTGGCCGGTGCGCGGGTTCTTCTTCCGGTGCAGCTCGAAGCCGGTGGCCATGTCCTCGGTGATGGAGTCGTAGAGCCCGCCGACCTGCTTGACGGCGGAGATCCGTACGACGTTGTTGGTGCCGACGAACATGGGCGCGTGGTAGCGGTTGCCGGCCCGCTGGATCAGCGCGTGGAAGAGGAACTGCTGGGACTCGGCGGCCTTGGTGACGGGCGAGGTGTAGTTGCCGTAGACCTGCGGTCCGACGACGAAGGCGACGTCCGGGTCGCGGAAGAAGCCGAGCATCCGCTCCAGGAAGTTGGGGAGCGGGACGTGGTCGGTGTCGACGGAGGCGAAGAAGTCGTACGCGTCCCCGTGCATCGCGAGCCAGGCGTTGTAGTTGCCGTGCTTGGTGCGGGCCTTGTGGACGCCTTTCTTGCGGTTCCACTCGGGGACGCCGGCCCGGGTGAAGTGCTTGACGCCCAGTTCGGCGCAGAGCGCCTTGGCGCGTTCGTCGTCACCCTCGTCCAGGAGCCAGACGTCGAGGGTGCCCCGGTGCCGGAGCCGGACGGCCCCTTCGAGGGTGCCGCGCACCATGGCGAGGGGTTCCTTGCCCGGGACGTACGTGGTGAGGAAGGCGACCCGGGTGCCCTTCTGCGGGTACACGGGTATCGGGTCGCGGGCCACCATCGTGGCGTGCGCGATCGAGGTGACGTTCACCAGCATGAAGAAGCAGATGAGCCCGATCGACACGAGCATCACGGTGTCGAACCTGACGAGCCATCGGTCGCCGCCCTCGCGGACGGTCCAGTGGCTGGGCCAGACCAGGTAGACGAGCAGCAGCGCGGAGAGCACCGGCGCCAGGCTCATCAGGAGGACGGCACGTATTCGGTGCGGCTCCTTCGAGAGCAGACTCCGGTACTGCACCGTGTAGGCCGCTGTCTCCGGTTCCGTGAGCGGACCGGCGAGTCGGCTGTAGGTGTCGTAGTCGTAGCCTCGCGGCCGCACGGTGCCTCCAGCTGTCGTCGAACGGGTCGATACCCCCACAAAAAGGGAGAAGCATCGGCGTGTCGACTGGAGTCGTCCGAGCGAGTTGTTCTCGCCGCGCGTACGGGTGAGCCCCCGGCCCTGAGGGGTCGGGGGCTCGTCGGCGCGGTAGAGGCGGGTCAGCCGTTCAAGTGACGTTCGACGGTGTCGACCTTGCTCGTCAGTCCGTCGGTGACACCGGGTCGGATGTCGGCCTTGAGGACGACGGAGACCCGGGGAGCGCGCGCCTCGACGGCGGCGACGGCGCGCTTGACGACGTCCATGACCTCGTCCCACTCCCCCTCGACGGAGGTGAACATCGCGTCGGTGCGGTTCGGCAGCCCCGACTCACGGACGACCCGGACGGCGTCGGCGACGTACTCGCCGACCTCCTCGCCGACGCCGAGCGGGGTGACCGAGAAGGCGACGATCACGCGGCGTTCACCTTGCCCTCGCCCCGGGCGCGGGAGGCGATGACGGCGTCGGCGGCCTCGCGCTTGAGCTTGCGCTCGGCGAAGAAGCCGCCGAAGGGCAGCACGGAGAGCACGAAGTAGAGGGCGGCGGTCTTGAACTGCCACTTGGTGCGGTTCCAGGCGTCCAGCCAGAACAGCACGTACAGGATGAAGAGGATGCCGTGGATCGCGCCCATCACCGGCACGGCGTTGAAGTCCGTGGTGCGCTTGAGCACCGAGCAGACCAGCAGCAGGAGGAAGGAGACGGCCTCCGGCGCGGAGACGAGTCGGAGGCGGTGGAGCGAGGAGGCGGTCTTGATGTCCACGGGAGGGGGTCACCTTCGTTCGATCTTGTGAACGGATGCACAAGGATGGGCGGGTCCATTGTGCATGCCGACTTTGCTGTCTCTTTAGGCGGGGGGCCCGTAATCTCCCTCCGTGGCTACGTTCCGACTCCAAGGCAGCAAAGTGCTCGCCGTCTCCATGACCGGCGACGCCGTCAAGGCGAAAAACGGCTCCATGGTCGCCTACGACGGCCAGATGGCCTTCAAGAAGATGTCCGGCGGCGGCGAGGGCCTGCGCGGCATGGTCACCCGTCGGCTGACCGGTGAGCAGATGGAGGTGATGGAGGTGAAGGGCCAGGGGACCTGCTGGTTCGCCGACCGCGCCTCCGAGATCAACCTCGTCTCCCTGCACGGCGACAAGCTCTACGTCGAGGCGAGCAACCTGCTCTGCACGGACGCGGGCCTTCGCACCGGTACGAGCTTCACCGGCATGCGCGGCGGCGCGACCGGCAACGGTCTGTTCACCACGACCGTCGAGGGCACGGGCCAGGCGGCGATCATGTCCGACGGCCCGGCGGTGGTGCTGCGCGTGACCCCGCAGTACCCGCTCTCCGTCGACCCCGGCGCGTACGTCGCCCACCAGGGCAACCTCCAGCAGAGCTTCCAGTCCGGTGTGACGTTCCGCACGCTCCTCGGCGAGGGCGGCGGCGAGGCCTTCCAGATCCGCTTCGAGGGCGACGGACTCGTCTATGTCCAGCCGAGCGAGCGGAACACGATCGGGGGCGACGTCTGATGCCGTTCCGTGAGATCAACTCGAGGATGGTCGAGGCCCAGGTGATCCCCGGGCAGCGCATGTTCAGCCAACGCGGCGCGATGCTGGCGTACCGCGGCGACGTCACTTTCACGCCGAACATGGCCGGCGGCCAGGGCGGTGTGATGTCGATGCTCGGCCGCCGGGTGGCCGGCGAGGCGACGCCGCTGATGACGGTCGAGGGCAACGGCACGGTGATGTTCGGGCACGGCGGCCACCACATCCAGGTGATCCAGCTGACCGGCGACACCCTGTTCGTCGAGGCCGACCGGCTGCTCGCCTTCGACGGCACCCTGCAGCAGGGCACGATGTTCATGGGCTCCCAGGGCGGGGTCATGGGCATGGTGCGCGGCCAGGTGACCGGCCAGGGGCTCTTCACCACCACGCTCAAGGGCCACGGAGCGGTCGCGGTGATGGCGCACGGCGGCGTGATCGAGCTGCCGATCACGCCGGGGCGCCCGGTCCATGTGGACCCGCAGGCCTACGTCGCGCACCACGGCGACGTACGGAACAAGCTCTCGACCGCGCTGGGCTGGCGCGACATGGTCGGGCGCGGCTCGGGCGAGGCGTTCCAGCTGGAGCTGAGCGGCAGTGGTGCGGTGTACGTGCAGGCCTCGGAGGAGAAGCTGTGACCGGTCCCGTGGTGCTCGACCCGCACTCGCTCCCGTCCGACGACAACGTCAATCCGTACACCTTCTGCGTGGAGCTCAAGGGCTCCCAGTGGTTCCTGCAGAAGGGGAAGATGATCGCCTACTACGGGCGGATCGACTTCAACGGCATCGGCCACGGGCGTCTGGACCGGCTGGTCCGTACGTCCTTCCACTCGCCGCTGCACGCGAGCGACTGGGTGGTGGCGGAGGGCAGCGGCAAGATGCTGCTCGCCGACCGGGCCTTCGACGTGAACTCGTTCGACCTGGACGAGGGCAATCTGACGATCCGCTCGGGCAACCTGCTCGCCTACCAGCCGACGCTGGCGCTGAAGCAGTCGATCGTGCCGGGCTTCGTGACGCTGATCGGCACGGGCAAGTTCGTGGCGGCGTCGAACGGCCCGGTGGTCTTCATGGAGCCGCCGATGCGGGTGGACCCGCAGGCGCTGGTGGGCTGGGCGGACTGCCCGTCCCCGTGCCACCACTACGACCACGGCTACATGACGGGTGTGATGGGCGGGGTGCGGGCGCTGACGGGGATCGGCGGCACCTCGGGCGAGGAGCATCAGTTCGAGTTCGTGGGAGCGGGTACGGTACTGCTCCAGTCGACCGAGTTGCTGATGCCCGAACGGGCGATCGGCGAGGTGGGCGGGCAGCCCGGGGTCCCGGGCGGCGTTCCCGGGGCGCACGGTTCCGGCCACGGGGCGCACGGCCAGGCACCGCGCCTTCCCGGACAGCTCGGAGACCTCCAGCGGCGCTTCGGGCTGTAGCCGGTAGTCTGCGGAGTGTGACGTCCTCGAACGTCTGCACCCCGTACGTCGGGCCCGGGTGCCTGGTGTCACACTCCCTGACTTCGTCCAGTTTTCAACTTCTTAGGTAGAATCCATATATGGAGACCGAGACGGCCACCCCCTGGCTCACCGACGCCGAACAGTGCGCGTGGCGCACGTACCTGGACGTCTTCCGGATGCTGACGTACCAGCTGGAGAAGGACCTCCAGCCCTTCGGCCTGACCATGAACGACTACGAGATCCTCGTGAACCTCTCGGAGTCGGCGGAACGGCGGCTGCGCATGAGCGACCTCGCCACGGCGACGCTGCAGTCCAAGAGCCGGCTCTCGCACCAGATCACCCGCATGGAGAACGCGGGGTACGTCCGCCGCGTCAACTGCGAGTCGGACCGCCGCGGCCTGTACGCGGTCCTGACCGACGAGGGCATGGAGACCATGCGCAAGGTGGCCCCGCACCACGTGGAGTCCGTGCGCAGGCACTTCATCGACCAGCTGACCCCGGACGCCCTCGGCGATCTCCACGAGTCGCTGAAGCCGGTCGCGGAGCAGCTGCGGGGCCGCCGCGGCAAGCCCTGACGGGTGCCGCGCGGCTAACGGGAGTCCGCGAGCGGCAGGCGGAGTGCGAACAGCGCCCCTCCCGCCGGTGACACACCGACGGTGAGGGTGCCGCCGTGCCGTACGGCGACGTCCCTGGCGATCGCCAGACCGAGCCCCGCGCCGCCCTCGTCCCGGCTGCGCGCGTCGTCGAGCCGCACGAACCGCTCGAAGATCCGCTCGCGGTCGGCCACCGGCACCCCCGGCCCGTCGTCGGCCACCTCGACCACGGCCAGGTCCCCCATCCTCCGCACGGTCACCGTCACCTCGGCGCGGGCGTGCCGCCGCGCGTTGTCCAGCAGGTTGGCGAGCACCCGCCCCAGCTGGCCGCGGGAGCCGGTCACCTCGACGGGCTCCGCGCTCTCCACCGTGACGCCCGGGCGGTCTCCTGCCTCCTCCGCGACGAGAACGGCGAGGTCGACGGGGGCGCCGACGGGCCGCTCCCCCGCGTCGAGCCGGGCGAGCAGCAGCAGGTCGGCGGCGAGGTGCTGCAGCCGTACGGTGTCCTCGACCGCGCCCGGGACGTCGAGCAGCTCCGGGTGGGCGGCACCCACCTCCAGCTGGGTGCGCAGGCTCGCGAGGGGGCTGCGCAGCTCGTGCGAGGCGTCGGCGACGAACCGGCGCTGTCGCTCCACGGAGGACTCCAGGGCCGACAGCGTCTCGTTGGTGGTCCGGGCCAGCCGGTCCACCTCGTCGTGCGTGCCGGGCTCGGGGACCCGGCGCGACAGATCCTGCGAGGCGGTGATCTCCGCCAGCTCGCCACGGATCGACTCGACGGGCCGCAGCGCCCGCCGGGTCACCAGCCAGGTCACGCAGGCCACCACCCCGAGCAGCAGCGGTAGTCCGAGGAGCATGGCGGTGGCGGCGGTGGACACCGCGTCCCGCTGGGCCCCGAGCGAGGCTCCCGCGTAGACCAGGACCGTCTCGTCCCTCGGGTCGGTGACCTCCACCCGGGAGAACCGGTAGTCGTCGCTCTCCTCGTCCACGGTGGCGCTGCCCTGCCCGTGCCAGGGCGTGCCCCCGATCTCGCCGGGCTCGGGGTCGTCCGCGTCGTCGTCGGCGTCCCGCCCGGTCCCGGGGCTCGCCTCCGGGACGACACCGGGGACGCCGGTCCCGCTGATCGCCGTGAGCCCCTCGCTGACCGCGAGGACGCGGCCGTCGCGGTCGACGACCTGCACCGGGTTCTCCTCGCCGTCCGGCAGGTCGAGCGCCGCGTACGGGGTACCGGTGGCGATCCGGCCGGCGACCTGGCGGGCGACGGCGTCCGCCTCGCCGTCCGCCCGGCCGGTCAGGTCGCCGCGCAGGGACAGCAGGACGGCGATGCCCGCGGCGACCAGGGCGACGGCGACCACCGCGGTCGCGCCGAGCGTGGCCCTGGCCCGGACCGAGGCGAACCAGCGGCGGCTCATCGCGCCTCCAGGCGGTACCCGGCGCCGCGCACGGTACGGATCAGGGAGGTGCCCAGCTTGCGGCGGAGGGTGCTGACGTACACCTCGACGATGTTCGGGTCGCCCGCGTAGGCGAAGTCCCAGACGTGCTCCAGGATCTCGGCCTTCGACACCACCTCGCCGGCGCGCAGCGCGAGCTGCTCCAGGACCGCGAACTCCTTGGCCGTGAGCACGATCTCCTCCTCGCCCCGGTGCACCCGCCGGGCCGCGGTGTCCACGCGCAGCCCGCCGAGGTCGAGGACGGGGGACCGGCGGTCCGCGCCGCGCCGGCGCAGCAGCGCCCGGATCCTGGCGACCAGGACGACGTACGAGAACGGCTTGGTGAGGTAGTCGTCGGCGCCCGTGTCGAGGCCCTCGGCCTCGTCGTACTCGCCGTCCTTGGCGGTCAGCATCAGGATCGGCACGTCGTCGCCCGCGGCGCGCAGCGCGGAGCAGACCCGGTAGCCGTTCATGCCGGGCAGCATCACGTCGAGCACGATCAGGTCGTACGGCGCTCCGCTCGCCCGGTGCAGTCCCTCCAGGCCGTCGTGGACGACGTCGACGGCGTACCCCTCGGCGGTCAGGCCCTTGGCCAGGGCCAGGGCCAGCCGCTTCTCGTCCTCGACGATGAGCAGTCTCATGGGGCCAGGTTCGCAAACCGAAGCTGAAGAGGGCTTCAGGTGGCTTCAGGCTGCCTTCAGGTCGTCTTCCGCACAGTGGGTCCGTCGCAACGAACCACGCCGGGTTGGAGGACCCCCATGAAGCGCATCATCGTGATCGCCACCGTCGCCGCGGTGGCCGTGGCCGGCGGCGGAACCGCGATCGCCCTCGCGGACGACGCCGGAGACCACCGGAGCGAGCGCGCCGCCGCGCGGGACGCGAAGGTGACCGCGGTGCAGGCGATCGACGCCGCGCTGAAGGCGCAGCCGGGCACAGCGGTCTCCGCCGACCTGGACGACGACCGGAGCTGGGAGGTCGACGTCCTGGGTACGGGCACGACCTCCTACACCGTCCACGTGGACGCCGGCACGGGCAAGGTCCTCGGCAAGGAGACCGACAAGGACGACGACGGCCGGGACGACGACGCCGACGAGCGCCGCGCGCTGAAGGGCGCCTCGGTCGACGCGCGGCAGGCGGCCGAGGCGGCCTCCGCGAAGGGCGCCGTCACCTCGCTGAGCCTGGACGACGACGACCGCACGGCCGGCTGGGACGTGGAGACCGTGAACGGCGACTGGCGGGTCGACCTGAGGACGGCCGCGGTCACGGCGGACGACGACCGGGACGACGACCGGGACGACGCCGACGAGGACTGAGAACGGCGAGGCGCCGCCGGCCGGGCTCGTGG
>NZ_JBEZNQ010000135.1:0-11294 GCF_040653315.1 Streptomyces sp. NPDC047981
CCAACACAGACGTGTACCGTCCATCGGTGCGGTCGTAGATGGCCAAGGTGGGGTGCACGTGAGACTCGTGCACTCGCCCTGGTTCCGGCTCGGGCGGCCCCGGTCGGGTTTCGGCCCGGGCGGCCTCGGTCGGGTTCCGGCTCGGGCGGCCTCGGCCGGGTTCCGGCTCGGCTACCGGTCCGACTCAAGGAGGGGCTTGAGGTCCGCGAAGCGTTCGCGCCAGAACTGCTTGTAGGCGGCGGCCGCGTCCGCGTCCGGGAGTCTGGTGTGGCCGAGGCCGATCAGGGTCTTCGTCTCGCCCTTCGGCGTCAGATAGACCTCGATCCGGCTCGTCCCGCCGTCCCAGTCCGCCGTCAGCGACTTCCCCGGCCGATGGGTGCGTACCTCCAGCTCGCCGTCCGGCAGCCAGCGGCGGCGCAGCTCCTCGTCGGCGAAGGCGGCCGTGCAGCGCTCAGCCGGCGCGTCGACCGTCTTGCTCGCGCTCACCTTCCAGCCGCCGTCGGAGGCCTGGCCGACCTGGCGCATCCCGCGCTCCTGCTCGTAGCCGACGGCGATCGACTGGGCGTGCCAGCCGCTGACGCCGTGCTCCTCCACCAGATGGCGGGCGATCGCGGTGTGGTTCCGGCCGGTGGCGTCCCAGGCGTCGAGGAGCGCGAACCAGGCCGCCCAGTTCCGTCCGGTGGCGCCGGTCAGGGCCTCGTCCGACAATCGTTCGGTGATCTTCCTGCCGGTGGGGCCGGGGCTGGGGCTCATACCCCGACGCTAGCCCGGTTCCGAAAAAACTTCCCGCGCGCCGATGAGTTCCGTCGCGCCCCGCCGTCTTACCTCTCGAAACCGAAACAGCGTGGACACGAGCACAGGAGAGAGCACGTCATGCAGCAGATGATCTTCGTCAACCTGCCGGTGAAGGACCTGGAGACCACCAAGGGCTTCTGGAGCAAGCTCGGCTACTCCTTCAACCCGCAGTTCAGCGACGACACCACCGCCTGCCTGGTCATCAGCGACACGATCTTCGCGATGCTGCTGTCCGAGGCGAAGTTCAAGGAGTTCACCAAGCCGGGCAAGGAGCTCGTCGACGCGACGAGGTCGACCGAGGTCCTCCTCACCCTGAGCGCCGAGAGCCGCGCGAAGGTCGACGAGCTCGCGGACGGCGCCCTCGCCGCCGGTGGTTCGGCGGCGAAGGAGCCCCTCGACTTCGGCTCGATGTACGGCCGCTCGTTCTCGGACCCGGACGGCCACCACTGGGAGGTCATGTGGATGGACCCGGCCGCCATCGAGGGCTGATCACCGCCGAACGAAGGACCGGCCGGGCGCCTCAGGCCGAGACGCCGCCGTCGATCACCAGGTCGGCGCCGACGACCGAACCGGCGTCCTCCGAGGCCAGGTACAGGACCGCCGCCGCGACCTCCGAGGCCGCCGAGATCCGGCCGAGCGGCGACTCGTCCTTCATCCGTACCGCCCGCTCGGCCTCCGTCTCGCCGGGCCGCAGCGACATCGTCGAGTCCGAGGCGCCCGGGCTGACCGCGTTGATCCTGACGCCCTCGGCGACATGGTCGAGGGCGGCGGCCCGGGTCATCGCGGAGACCGCGGCCTTGGAGACCTGGTAGCCGAAGACGCCGGGGAACCGCACGTGCGGGCCGAGGTTGGAGGAGATGTTGACGATGGCGCCGCCGCCGTGGGCCCGCATGTGCGCGATCTCCGCCTGCAGGGAGTGCAGGACGCCCGTGACGTTGATGTCGAGCAGCGTCTGCCAGTCCTCCAGGGGGAAGTCGGCGGCGGCCGCGCCGCCCAGGAAGACCCCGGCGTTGTTCACGGCGACGTCCAGGCCGCCGAAGGTCTCGACGGTCTCCCGGACCAGGCGCCGGGTGTCCTCGGCGCGGGACACGTCGGCGGTGACCGCGGCCGCGGTGCCGCCCGCGGCCTCGATCAGGGACACGGTCTCGGCGAGGGTCGCCGCGCTGCGGCCGGAGACGACGACCTTCGCGCCCTCGGCGGCGAAGGCGAGCGCGATGGCCCGGCCGAGACCGGTGCCGGCGCCGGTGACGAGGACGCGCTTGTCGGTGAAGCGTGCGGACATGGTGATGCCCCTCCCTGGTGAATGATTTCTTGACCGTACGTTCCAATATGAAGCCCCGAGAAAGAGGCGCCGTGAGGCGCCTCCGTCGTCGTGGGCCGAGGTTCTCAGTCGAGCAGGGTCAGCGCCTGCTCCGCCGCGTCGCGGACCCTGGCCGGGTCGCTCGACGCCTTGCCGACCACCCGCAGGCCCTGGGCCAGGACGAGGAGCATCCGGGCCAGCGCCCGCGGATCGCGGTCGGGCGGCAGTTCGCCCTGGGCGCGGGCGCGGACCAGGGAGGAGTGCAGCAGGGTCTCGATCTGCTCCCAGCTGAGCTCCACCCGGCGCGCCACCGGCACGTCGTGCGGCCCCAGTTCGGCCGCCGAGTTGGTGACGAAACACCCGCTCAGGCGTGTCGCTTCGGCCCCCGCCTCCGCGGCGAACCGTCTGATCAGGCTCCGTACCGGCGGCAGTGCCGGCCCGGGTGCGGACAGCTCCTCCAGCATCGTCGGCTCGCACGTCTCGAGATAGCGCTCCAGCGCCTTCATGTACAGCTCGTGCTTGTTGCCGAAGGTGGCGTAGATGCTGGCGCGGCCGATCCCGAGGTGCTCGACGAGATCCGCCATCGTCGTCGCCTCGTAGCCGCGCGCCCAGAACAGCTCGAGGGCTGCCTGGAGCGCGGCGTCCGGATCGAATTCCTTGGTCCTGGCCACGCCTTGACTCTACGAGTATCTGGAACGATCGGTCAAGATCGAAAGGTCAGTCCCGTGCGACCGTGCGGACCGGGAACACCGCCACCGACACCGCCTCGTCGTCCAGGCACCTCCCCGACTCCAGGTCGAAGCGCTGCTTGAGCAGCGGCGAGGCCACGAACGTGCGCCCGCCCGCCGAACCGAGCAGCCCCCGGGACAGCACCTGCGCCCCGGTGAACGGATCGCGGTTGTCGATCGCGTACGCCCGGCCCGCCCGGTCCAGGAAGAGCGCCGCCTGCCGGCCGTCGGGGAGCAGGGCCGCCACCCCCCGGCCCGGCGTCAGCCGGGAGGTCTCGCAGACCGTCGTCCAGGCGTCGGCCGCCGCGTCGTGGGAGAGTTCGAGGTGCATCGGGTTCAGACCCCTTCCAGAGTGCCGATGGTGAGGACCGTCAGGTCCGGCTTGATCTGGTCCCGCTCCGGCACGAACCGCACCGAGGGGTCCGGCGCCTCCGGCGCGTTCACGAAGGACACGAAACGGCGCAGCCGCTCCGGGTCGTCGAGCGTCGCCGCCCACTCGTCCTGGTAGTCCGCGACATGGGCCGCCATCAGCGCCTCCAACTCGTCGCAGAGCCCCAGCGCGTCGTGCACCAGTACGTCCCGCAGGTGGTCCAGGCCGCCTTCGAGGCGTTCCAGCCACACCGAGGTGCGCTCCAGACGGTCGGCGGTACGGATGTAGAACATCAGGAACCGGTCGATCAGCCGGACGAGTTCGGCGTCCGAAAGGTCCTGCGCGAGGAGGTCCGCGTGGCGCGGGGTCGCGCCGCCGTTGCCGCCCACGTACAGGTTCCAGCCGTTGGCCGTCGCGATGACGCCGAAGTCCTTCGACTGCGCCTCCGCGCACTCCCGCGCGCAGCCGGAGACCGCCGACTTGAGCTTGTGCGGGGAGCGCAGCCCCCGGTAGCGCAGCTCCAGCTGGATGGCCATCTTCACCGAGTCCTGGACGCCGTAGCGGCACCAGGTCTGCCCCACGCAGGACTTCACCGTGCGCAGCGACTTGCCGTACGCGTGCCCCGACTCGAAGCCCGCGTCGACGAGCCGGGTCCAGATCGAGGGCAGCTGCTCGACGCGGGCGCCGAACATGTCGATCCGCTGGCCGCCCGTGATCTTGGTGTAGAGCCCGAAGTCACGGGCCACCTCGCCGATCACGATCAGCTTCTCCGGGGTGATCTCACCGCCGGGGATGCGGGGCACGACCGAGTAGGAGCCGTTGCGCTGCAGGTTGGCGAGGAAGTGGTCGTTGGTGTCCTGGAGGGAGGCCTGCTCTCCGTCCAGGATGTATCCCTGGTTGAGGCTGGCCAGGATCGAGGCGACCGTCGGCTTGCAGACCTCACAGCCCTCGCCGCCCCGCGCCTCCTCCCGGCCGTGCGAGTCGAGCAGCGCGGCGAAGGAGGTGAGCCGCAGCGTACGGGTGATCTCGTACAGCTCGCCGCGGGTGTACGAGAAGCAGCCGCAGAGCCCCTTGTCGGCCGGCTCCGGCAGCAGCTGGCCGATGAGCTTCACGCAACTGCCGCAGCCCGTGCCCGCCTTGGTGCACTTCTTCACCTCGGGCAGCGTCGCGCACTGGCTGATCGCGTGCTTGGTGACGTTGTGGCAGGAGCAGATGACGGCGTCGTCCGGCAGCGCGGACGGCCCGAGCGCGACCGGCGCGCCCGCGCCCGCCGGCAGGACCAGCTGCTCGGGGGAGACCGGCGGGACGGTGCCGGTGAGCGGGCGCAGCATGCCGTACGCGTCGGCGTCGCCGACCAGGACTCCGCCGAGCAGGACGCCCTCGCCGTCGACCACGAGCTTCTTGTAGACGCCCGAGCGGGAGTCGGAGTAGACGACGTCGAGGCAGCCCTCGGCGGCGCCGTGCGCGTCGCCGAAGGAGGCCACGTCCACGCCGAGCAGCTTCAGCTTGGTCGACATGTCCGCGCCGGTGAAGGCCCGCTCCTCGGCCGCCTCGGCGATCGTCGCCGCCGCCGTCAGCGCCATCTCGTAGCCGGGCGCGACCAGGCCGTACACCCGGCCGTCCGCGGCGAGCGCGCACTCGCCGATCGCGTACACGGCCGGATCGGACGTCCGGCACGCCTCGTCCACCGCGATGCCGCCGCGCTCGCCGACCGTCAGGCCGCAGTCGCGCGCCAGCTGGTCCCTCGGCCGTACGCCCGCCGAGAACACCACCAGGTCCGTGGCCAGTTCGGAGCCGTCCGAGAGCCGCATGCCGGTGACCGCGCCGTCCTCGGTCAGCACCTCCTGCGTGCCCGTGCCGGTGTGGACGGTCAGGCCCATCCGCTCGATGGTGCGCAGCAGCGCCGCGCCGCCGCCCTCGTCCACCTGCACCGGCATCAGCCGGGGCGCGAACTCCACGACGTGCGTGGCGAGTCCGAGTCCCTTCAGCGCGCCGGCCGCCTCCAGGCCGAGCAGACCGCCGCCGACCACGGCGCCGGTCGTCGCGGTCTTGGCGTACTCCTCGATCGTGAGCAGGTCCTCGATCGTCCGGTACACGAAACAGCCCCGCGCGTCCTTGCCGGGGACCGGTGGCACGAAGGGGTACGAGCCGGTGGCCAGGACCAGCGTGTCGTACGCGAAGACCTGCCCGGAGCGGGCGGTGACCGTACGGGCCGCGCGGTCCACCGACTCCGCCGGGTCGCCTACGTACAGCTCGATGCCGTGCCGCGCCATGAAGCCGTCCTCGACCATGGACAGCTCGTCGGGGGTCTTCCCGCTGAAGTACGAGGTCAACTGGACGCGGTCGTAGGCAGGGCGCGGCTCCTCGCAGAGCACGACGACCCGGGCCCGCTCGGTGACGCCCCGGTCCGCGAGGGCCTCCAGGAACCGTTGGCCGACCATGCCGTGGCCGACCAGGACGATGGTGGGCGCGGTGGGGGTGGGCAGGGGCGTGGTCGCCATCTCAGGAGCCTCCGTCATGAGTGAGCAGATGAAGCAGGGGGGCGTCGGGCAGGGCTTCGTCGCCCTCCCAGGCCCGGGCGAGCGTGCCGACTGCGGCCAGGTCGCCCAGCAGCACGCCGCCCACGAGCCGGTCGCCGCGGACGACGACCTTGCGGTAGGCGCGCCGGGTGGCGTCGGTCAGCTGGACCACGTCGTCCCCGGGGAGCGGGGTGGCCTCGCCGAACGCGGCGAGGTCGAGCGCCACGGGGCCGCCGAGCGTCAGCCGGGTCAGGGCGCGGGTGCCGGTGTAGGCGGGGCGGGTGCCGGGGGCGGCGGGCCGGGTGCCGGGATCGGTGGGCCGGGTGCCGGACGGCTCCTCGGAGCGCAGCAGGACCTCCGCGAGCGCGTCCGCCTGTTCCAGGGCCGGTCCCGCCAGGCCGTAGACCCGGCCGGCGTGCTCGGCGCAGTCGCCGACGGCGTGGATGTACGGGTCGGAGGTCCGCAGCTCGTCGTCGACGACGATGCCCCGGGCGACCTCCAGGCCCGCGTCCCGGGCGAGACCGGTGCGCGGCCTGACCCCGCACGCGAGGACCACGACCTGCGCGTCGAGCACGAAACCGTCGGCCAGCTCGACCGCCGTCACCGCGCCGTCCTCCTGCCGGAGACCGCTGACCCGGCACTCGGTGTGCACCTCGACGCCCAGGGACTCCACGTGCTCGCGGAGCAGCGCCGAGGCATGGGCGTCGAGCTGGCGCTCCATCAGGCGCTCGCCCTGCTGGGTCAGCACCACCTCGGCGCCGAGCGCGGCCAGCGCGCGGGCCGCGGAGACCCCGAGCAGACCGCCGCCGATGACGACCGCGCGGACACCGGGGCGGACGAGGGCACGCAGCTCCAGACAGTCGTCGAGGGTGCGGAAGGGGAGCACGCCCGCGGGCGGCCGGACGCCCCGGAGGCCGCGCAGGGGCGGCAGGACCGGGTTGGAGCCGGTCGCGAGGACGAGCCGGTCGTAGCCGACGGCCGTCCCGTCCGCCAGCTCCACGCTCCGGGCGGCCCGGTCGATCCGCACCACCCGCGCCCCGCGCCGTACCGGCTCCTGGGGAGCGGGCAGCGCGATCACCTCGGGCGCGTACCGTCCGGCGAGGACGTCCGCGAGCAGCACCCTGTTGTACGGTGCGTGCGGCTCTTCGCCGAGGAGGGTGACCGGCAGCCGCTGGGCGAGCCGGACGCCCGCCGTCCCGCCGCCGACCACCACGATCCGTGTACTCATGTGTCGAAGCGTGCGGCCCGGGTGTTACCCGGCGGGATCCCGGTTGTTTCTCCCGCGGAACGCTGATCTCCGCGACGGGGGTCCTCCGGTGTGAGGGTTAACCGGTGGTGAGGCGCTCCTCAAGGCGGCCTTAAGGATCCCGGGGGAGGAGCTGAGCTGCGGTTTCGTATACCTCGGGGCCCCTAGTGTCGGGTCCCGTGACGACCGAGGTTCAGGAAACCGGCCATCCGGCGCTTGCCGCGTATCTGGCACAACGGCCCGGCGCGGCTCGGGGAGCGGTGCGGGAGGAGAGCCGGGTGCGGCCCGGTGGGGGGTCGTGCCCACCCTCCCCCGGACTTCGTCCGGGAGGACGCCCATCGCCCCGCGGAACGATGGCCCACAACCCCCGCGTCGCCCCCGACCTCCTGCGCAACGCCATCGCGGGCGGCGCCGGGGCCGTCGGGCTGCTCTGGGGTGTGCAGGCACGGCCCTCCGCCCGGCTCGACTCCTTCTTCGCCACCGGAGCCCACCTGACCGGGCTGCTCGCCGGGTACGGCGTGCTCGTCATGCTGTTCCTGATGGCGCGGGTGCCCGCCGTCGAGCACGGGGTCGGCGCCGACCGGCTCGCCCGGTGGCACGCGGTCGGCGGCCGGTACGTGCTCGGGCTCGTCGGCGCACACGCCGTGCTCGCGCTCTGCGGGTACGCCGTGCACGCCCGTACCGACCTGGTCACCGCCACCGGGGACCTGCTCTCCTACCCCGCGCTCCTCGCCGCCACCGTCGGGACCGCGCTCTTCGTCGCCGTCGGGGTCACGTCCGCGCGGGCCGCCCGGCGGCGGCTGCGGCACGAGACCTGGCGGACGCTCCACCTGCTCAGCCATCTCGCCGCCGCCCTCGGCTTCGTGCACCAGCTCGCCGGGCCCGACCTCACCGGCAGCGTCGTCGCGCTCTGGGCCTGGTCCATGGCGCACGCCACGGTCGCCGTGCTGCTCGTCTGGTACCGGATCGTGGTCCCCGTCCGGCAGGCCCTGCGCCACACCCTGCGCGTGACCGAGGTCCGCGACGAGGCCCCGGGCGTCGTCTCCGTGACCATCAGGGGCACCGGCCTCGATCTGCTCAGGGCCGAACCCGGGCAGTTCTTTCGCTGGCGGTTCCTGACCCGCAGGCTCTGGCGGACCGCGCTGCCCTTCTCCCTCTCCGCACCCGTCCGCGACGACACCCTGCGGATCACCGTCAAGGCGCTCGGCGACCACACCCGCCGGATCCGCCGACTGCGCCCCGGCACACGGGTCCTCGCGACCGGCCCGTTCGGCGCGCTCACCGCGCACCGGCGCACCCGTCGCAAGGTCCTGCTGCTCGCCGGGGGAGTGGGGATCACCCCGCTGCGCGCGCTCTTCGAGACCCTGCCCGGCGGCCCCGGCGACGTGACGCTGCTCTACCGGGCCTCCGACGCCGACGGGCTCGTCCTGCGCGAGGAACTGGAGCGCATCGCCCACGCACGGCAGGCGGCCCTGCACTACCTCCTCGGCCCGTCCGACGCCTCCTTCGACCCCCTCGCCCCGCAGGCCCTGCGCGACCTGGTGCCCGGCCTCGCCGGCCACGACGTCTACCTCTGCGGCCCGCCCGCCATGTCCAGGGCCGCCACCGCCTCGCTCGTCCGGGCCGGGATACCGGCCCACCGCATCCACTCCGAGGACTTCAGCCATGAGTAAGCACCGCGCCCGTTCCGCGGCTTCGGCCACCAGGAGAGAGCGCCCCCGCTCAGAGGCAGCGGCCGCGGGCAGACACCGCGCCCTCGCCGTCCACCCCGCCGACCGGGCGCGACGGCAGGTCGCCGCCGGGCTCCTGGCGGCCGGTGCGCTCGCCGCGACCTTCCTCACGGCCGCCGTCGACCCGGCCGCGCCGCCCGCGCCGGACCGGGCGCCGATCGGCACAACCTCAGACGTAGCTCAACTCTCCAGGGATTGATGGACGGCGCACGCATCTGCTCCTTAGGCTCGCTCGCATGCCTGACATATCCCTGACCACTCTCGTCCTGCTGTGCGCCGCCGCTCTCGTGGCGGGCTGGATCGACGCCGTGGTCGGCGGAGGCGGGCTGCTGCTCCTGCCCGCGCTGCTGCTCGGAGTTCCGCACGTCCCGGCCCCGCAGATCCTCGGCACCAACAAGGCCGTCGCGATCGTCGGCACGACCGGCGCCGCGATCACCTACGTACGCAAGGCGACGGCGCCCGTGCAGGTGAGGACGGCGGTACGGATCGGGCTCGCGGCCCTCGCCGGGTCCATGGGCGGCGCGTTCTTCGCGGCCGGGATCAGCAATGACGTGCTGCGTCCGGTGATCATGGTGGTGCTCGTCGGCGTCGCCGCGTTCGTGATGCTGCGCCCGAAGTTCGGCACCCAGGCCGCGGGCGAGAAGCCGCCCGTCGGCCGGGCCCGGATCGTCACCGCGATCGTGCTCGTCGGCGGCGGGATCGGCTTCTACGACGGCCTGTTCGGACCGGGAACCGGCACCTTCCTGGTCCTCGCGCTCACCGCCGTGCTCCATCTCGACCTGGTGACCGCCTCCGCCACCGCCAAGATCGTCAACGTCTGCACCAACGCCGGGGCGCTCGCGATGTTCGCGTACCAGGGCAGCGTGCTCTGGCAGCTGGCGGCGGTCATGGCGGTCTTCAACCTGGCCGGCGGGATGCTCGGGGCGCGGATGGCGCTCAGCAAGGGCGCCGAGTTCGTCCGGGGCGTGCTGCTGGTCGTCGTCTTCTCGCTCGTCGCGAAGCTCGCCTTCGACCAGTGGTCGTAGGCCGTCCCGACCGGGGCAGAGGCCTCGGGGCTACCGCACGCCGATGAGGTGGCCGAAGGCGACCACGTTCCCCTGGTAGCCGGACTGCTTGGAGAAGCCCCCGCCGCAGGTGATGACCCGGATCTCGGCCCGTCCGTCCGTCTCCCCGTAGACCTTGTCGTCCGGGAAGGCCTTGTTGTCGTACACCTCGACGGCGTCGATCGTGAACACGGCCGTCCGGCCGTCCTGCCGGTCCACCTCGATCCGGTTGCCCTTCTTCAGCGCGCCGAGGGCGTAGAAGACGGCCGGGCCACGGGCGTTGTCGACATGTCCGGCGACGATCGCGGTGCCCTCGGCGCCGGGCGGGGTGCCGCCCTCGTACCAGCCCGCCAGATTGCGGTCGTCCGCCGGCGGCACGTCGAGGGCGCCGTCGCGGCCCAGACCGAGCCGCGTCATGGGGGTGTCGACGTCGATCTCGGGGATGCGCAGCCGAACGGGCGCGGAGGGCTCCAGCGGGTCGGCGGCGGCCGTGGTGTGCATGTTCGGGCCCGCGGCGAAGGCCTGCGCGGCCGACGGCACGGGCGGGGTGACGTGCTCCGAGCCGTTCTGGACGAGCCAGATGCCCGCCACCGCGGCGGCGGCTATGCCCCACCCCTTGCTCCTGCTGCTCACGGTGCGTTCCTCCGGCCTGAGCGTGAAGGTGTGGTCCTGCCCCCGCCGGGCCGTGTACGGGCGCGCGGCGGGGGCAGGACACTGCGGTACGTCTAGCCGTCCTGCGCGCCGCTCGCCCGGCGGCGCAGGAGCCACGTACCGCCGACGGCAGCCGCGGCCAGCACCGCCGCGCCCGCCGCGATCTGGGTGGTGTCGGGGCCGACGCTGCCGCCGACACCGGTACGGACATGGCCGCTCGGGCGGTCCTTGTGCTTGACGACGAGCTCGCCCCGGGCGGTCCTGCCGTTGTCACAGGCCACGCTGATCCAGTACGTACCCGGCTTGGCGTGCTCCGGGACCGTGAACTGGCCGACCACGACCTCCTTGTGCGTGCTCGGGTTCAGGTGGAAGTCCCCCGCGCCGAGGGACTGCGCGTCGCCGACGCCGCGGCCGTTCTTGCCGCAGGCGAGGGTGTTGACGGTGATGGTGGTGCCGGGGCTCGCGGAGGAGGGGTAGACCTCCAGGGACTCGGAGTCCCCGGCGAACGCGGCGGGGGAGCCGAGTGCGCCGATCGCGGCGACCGTCAGCGCGGTACCGGTGAGCAGGCGGGCAGTGGTGCGCATGGGGTCCTCCGGGGCGCGCGAGCGGTCATGCCGGGGAGGCCCGGTCCTGCCGGGAGGGACTTCCCGGGACCTGCCTCCTAGGACCGAGATAAGAGCCGTCACGCGCGCCGCGCCTGCTGATGGAGGGTCAGAATTACGCCGTCCGGTGCGGTGTGTCGCCTTGCCTGGGGGGTGTTTACGCAGGTCAGGACGGGTTACAGGGAGTCAGCTGACGGTCCGTGTCGAACGGGTGACGGGGTCCGGCCGGGCGGCGGCTGCCGAGGTGGGCGGCCTCGGCGGCGGGCGGTCGGTGGGGCCGGTGCGCCGAGGCGGCCGGGGACTGGGCGCC
>NZ_JBEZNQ010000136.1:0-11175 GCF_040653315.1 Streptomyces sp. NPDC047981
CAGGCACCGAACGTCTACGAACAGCAGTCAGCTACTCTGACACTTGCCGCATAACGACACGAACAGGTGTCCACCTTTTGGGGACAAGGCCCGGTCTCGATGAAGGTGAAGACCTCGGCGCGGGCGGTGGCCCGGTCGGGCCAGATCCGGGTTCCGATCTCTTCCTTGAGCAGGGCCCCGAAACTCTCCGCTGCCGCGTTGTCGAAACAGGATCCGGTGCGTCCGCAGCTCTGTCGCAGCCCCAGCTGCTGTATTTGGTCCCTGAATTGCGTCGATGTGTACTCCAACACCGTTGCGTTTACGTCCGTGAGCGGTTTGCGAGTCCGTGTTCGAAGAACGTGACGGTGGCGTGGACGGTGTAGTTCTGGCTGGCCGTGGGGTGTTGTCCGGCGTTCGGTCCGTACTTGCTGGTGGGGTTCTTGCGGGTGCGGGCCTTGACGCGGTGCCGGTGGCGGGCGGGGTGCAGGGCGTCGAGGGCGGCCCGGCCGATGGTGCCGACGAGGTCGGCGGGTCCCGCCGGGGGCAGGATTCCGGTCGCGGTGGTGACGGTGTCGGCGGCGGTGGTCTGCAGGACGGTGGAGCTGATGCGGTCCATGTCCGTCCCGGGCCGGGTGCAGACGGTGTCGGCGGCAGCGCGAATCAGGGCCTGGTAGGTGGTCAGCAGGGCGTAGACCTCCTGGTCAAGGCCCTGAAGGCTGCGGGAGCGCAGGACACGGCCGTCCAGCATGGTCGCCTTGATCGGGAAATACGTCGTCTCCGACTGCCACCGCTCATGGTAAAGATCCACGAGCCCGGTGGCTGGGTGGGCGGCCGGGTCGAGGAGGCCGGTGAGCAGGCGCCTCTGCTCGGTGCGGACGGTGCCGTCAGCCAGGGTGACGGTCACGGACGCCTCGATGACGCGGACGGTCAGCAGGACTGGCAGGACGCAGTAGCCGATCCGGGCCAGATAGGAGCCGTCGCCCAGGTGCCGGAAGGGGGTGGGTATCCGGCGGGCGGAGGAGCGCACCAGGAACTGCGCGCCGGTGGCCTGGACGTCCCGGGCGAACTCGGCTCCGGCGAAGCCGGCATCGGCCAGCAGGAGCATCGTGCGGTCCAGGGCACTCAACAGGCCGCCTGCGTAGGTGAGTTCGCCGTCGCTCTCAGGGCCGAACGCGGCGGCCAGCACGGCACGGGTGCCGCACTCGACCAGGACCACGAGTCGCAGCAGCGGGTAGCCGAACTCCATGCTCTCGCCCGCTCGCTTGGGATAGCGCCAGGTGAGCGCCTCCTCATCGGGCACGTGGAGCAAAGTGCCGTCCACGGCCACGGTCCGAAGCCCTCGATAGAATGAACCGGCCTGCCCGAGGTGGGCGACGGGCCCGGCGAGGATCTCGAACAGCCGCCGCAGCGGTGCCGCTCCTATGCGCCGTCGGGCCCGGGAATGTGAGGAGACCGCCGGACGCACCAACGGCAGTCCGTCCAGCCCCGCCGTCAGGTTGCCCCACACGCCCCGGTAGGAGCAGCCCTCGAACAGTGCCAGCGCGAGGACGAAGTAGACCACGACCCGGGACGGCAGCAGCCGCAGCCGCTTCTCCCGTGACCCGGTCTCCTCAATCACCGTGTCCACCAGCACGAAATCCACGGTCTGGGGCAGCTCGCCCAAGTGGCCGGGCGTATACAGACCCCCGGCCGCCTCGACCCTGCGCGTGATGACAGACTTCTCCTGCAACGGGACTCCCGGTGATCACCTTGCCTCGACAATAAGTTGATCTATCAGGACGTCCCGTTGCGTCATTCACCCGGGCTGATGTGTACTCGCTGCCGCGATGACTGTGGATCACGCATCCGGGCTCCAGACCGCCTCGGCCGTGGGCCATGTCGAGGGCGTCGACGACGAGCTCGGCGCGATGGTGATCGGCCATGGCATAGCCGACGACCTCGCGGGTGGCCAGGTCCAGCCTGCAGGCGAGGTAGAGCCAGCCCTCGGCCGTCGGGAGACAGGTGATGTCGCCGACCAGCTTGACCCCGGGACGCTCGGCGTGGAAGTCGCGGCCGATCAGGTCCGGGGCCGGCTTCGCCTGCGTATCCGGCCGGGTCAGCGAGCGGTGCTTGCGGCGGGTGACGCCGCGTATGCCGCGCTCGCGCATGACGCGGGCGATGCGCTTGCGGTTCACCCGGCGCCCCAGACACCGCAGCTCAGCGTGGATGCGCGGGACGCCGTAGATGCGACGGGAGGCGATGTGGAGCATGGTGATCTCGTGGGCGAGCGCGTCGTCGGCCGCCCGGCGGGCCTGGCGGGCGGCCTCACCCACGCGCCAGGCGTAGGAGGAGGGCCACGTGTAGCACCCGGTACAACAGCACGATCGGGTAGTTCGCCTTCTCCGTATGGATCAACCGGTACAGCATGGTCACCGGTCGCTCTCCTTCACGAAGAAGGCCGCCGCTTTTTTCAGGATCTCGATCGTCTGCTGCTGTTCACGGTTTTCTCTGCGGAGCCGGCGCAGTTCCTCGCGCTCCGAGCCGGTCAGCTCCCCCCGGGGCGCCCTCGCCCTGGTCGGCCTTGGCCCGGCGGTACCAGCCGCGCAGGGACTCGGAGCTGATACCGAGTTCCCGGGCAACGGCGGTGACCGTCTTCCCCGAGGAGTCGACGAGCGCGACCGCGTCCCGCTTGAACTCCTCGGGGTACCGCTTCGTGTACTTGCTTCCCACCCGGTGCTACTTCCTCTGGAACCTCAGGTCTCAGTCTCCAGGTGTCCACGATCAAGGGGAAGCTTCATTCCTGGACTCCTCCGGATACAGAGACTTGCCTCCCACCTGGAACATCCCTCCCTGAACATCAAGATCCATTGTCAGGGTGCCCACCCCAAAGGATCAGCCTCAGGTGGTCACTACGATCGCGTTCGAGTACGAAGCTGAGAGAGGCCCCCACAGGGTGCCGCCGCCGACCCCGTCCCGTCTGGGGTCGCGTCAGCACACGCCAGGGTCCGCACACGCCAAAGAGCCCCTGCTGGCAAGCTCGGCAACCATAAGACCTCGGCATGACCATTCGCGACGCTCTTCGGCGGCGCCGCGGGAATATTGCGGGGCTCAGCACTACTGCGGGGTTCTCATCGGTGCGAGGTGGTACGCGTCCACGTGCACGCCGGATCCGGGCTCGCGTGCCCTCCGCGCAGCCCCATCGTGCAGTTCCTCAGGGCCGGAACGCCGCCCCTCGGTCGCTGTGGCGGAGATCGCCGCCCGCGCATTCTGGCCACGTGGGAGCCATCGTCTTGCAACTCGAATCCGACGTCCTTGCGATTCCTGGAGAGGAGAGCACGTGGACCGTCCAGGTCATGAACACCGGCACGATCGTTGACCGGTTCGAGCTGGACATCCTCGGCGAGGCCAAAGGATGGATCACGGCCGAGCCCTCGGAGGTGAACGTCTTCCCCGACCAGTCGGTCGAAGTGCGGCTGGTCTTCACGCCTCCCCGGTCGGCGGAAATCGCCGCGGGGGAGGTGACGTTCGGGCTCCGCGTGATGTCGCACGAGGACATCGAGGGCTCGGTCGTGGAGGAGTACGCCGTCACCGTCGGCAGCTTCACCGACTACGGCGTCACGCTGGTTCCCGCCACGAAGCGGGGCAAGCTCTCCGGGCGGTTCAACGCCGTCGTCGACAACCGCGGCAACGCGCCGCTGAAGGCACACCTCTACGCCTCGGACCCCGACGCCAAGGTGGAGTTCGCGTTCAAGCACGAGGAGGTGGAGGTCGCCTACGGCAAGGGCGTCGTCGTCCCGCTGAAGGTCAAGCCCACCGCCCGGAAGTGGCGCGGCACCGATTCCCAGTTCCCCTTCCAAGTCCTGGTGGTCGACGAGGACGACGAGGATGAGGAGCAGACGGCGGACGGCGTGCTCGTCCAGGCGGCGATCGTCTCGGACGCCCTGGCCAAGTTCGCCCTCGCCGTCTTCGCCGCCGTCATGGCGCTCTTCGCCCTCTGGTACTTCGTCCTCAAGCCGAGCGTCGAGTCCGAAGCGCGCAAGCAGGTCGCCGTCGCCACCGGACAGGACCCCGCCGCGGCCGGCGGAGGGGGCGCCGGGGGCGCCGGAACCGGCGGGGGCGGGGCAGGAGCGAACGGCGGAGCAGGCGCGGGGGGCGGTACCGGCGGAGGCGAGGCAGCGGGCGGGGCGGGCGGCTCCGACAAGAGTCGCTACCCGGCGCTCAACGGTAGCGGCACGGGCGATGGGAACGGCGGGGACGGAGCCGGAGGCTCGGACTCCAGCCTCCAGGCGGTGGACTTCCGGATCCAGACGGAGGTCAGGACCTCGGACGAGTTCGTGACGACCCGCTTCACCGTTCCCCGCGACCAGACGTACTACATCAGCGACATCCTCTTCGAGAACGCGGCGGGCGATACGGGTGTCATGCGCCTTCAGCGAGGCGAATCCGTACTGCGACAGCTCAGCCTGGACACCTTCCGGGACCGCGACGACCACTTCGTCGAGCCCATCGAATTCGGCCCCGGCGAAGAGGTCATCCTGTCCGTGCGCTGCCAGGCCCCGGGCGGACAGACCACGAGCACGGCGGAGTCGTGCACACCGGCGGCCTACTTCTCCGGGCGCACCGTGCTCTCCGCGAACTGACACCGCTGGATCACCGACCGGGAGAAAGGAGCGGCAGAGCATGGCAGGAGTACCCGCGGCGGCGATGGGCGACAAGGTGGTGGGGACGGACACGCACATCGTGATGGTTCCTTCGCCGGGCGGACCGGTCGAAACACCCATGCCGCTGCCGTTCACAGGAACGATCGCCGACGGCTGCTGTCAGACTGTCCTCATCTGCGGCAAGCCGGCGGCCACGGTCGACAGCGTCGCGTTCAACACTCCACCGCACATCCCCCCGGGCGGTGTCTTCAAGTCGCCCCCCAACAACAAGGGCACGATCTCGCGCGGAAGCTCATCGGTCCTCATCGGCGGCAAGGCGGCGGCCCGTACCGGCGACTCGGCGACGACCTGCAACGAGCCGGCCGTCCAGCACACCGCCACCGTCGTCGCCACGTCCAACGTGTTCATCGGGTAGCGAAGCGGTGCTGGAGTGCCGGCAGGACGGTGGCCGGACCCGCGTCAGCGGGCGCGATACGTCTGGGGCGGCACGCCCATCACGGACTTGAACTGCCGGCTGAAGAGGAAGCTGTCCGTGTATCCGTAGGCGACGGCCACCTGGGCTATGGACCTGTCGCTCTCGTCCAGGTGGAGCGCAGCGTGCTGGATGCGCCGCCGCACGAGCCATTCACGGGGAGGCACGCCGAAGGTCTTGCGGAACGTACGGGCGAAGTAGTCCTGGGACAGCCCCGCGACGCGGGCGAGATCCGCCACGGTGGGGCGGCCCGTGATGTGGTCGTCGACGAACTTCTCGATGGTCTGACGGACCGACGCGCTCAGCAGGCCCGTCGCGGCGTTCTCCTCGGCCTTACGGAAGAGCGCGGTGAAGAGCGTGAGCAGGATGCCCTGGATGCGTTCGGCCCGGAAGGGCAGCACCGAGTCCAGTTCACCCACGAGCTGGTCGAAGAGCGCCCTCACCTCCCAGACGTCCGGGACCAGGACAGCCGGCTCGAGACAGGCGTCGGTCTCTCCGTCGGCGGCCAGCCGGAACCGGTAGACGACGGTACGGCGGTCTTCGGGCGTTGACATCGTGAACGCGATGCGCGGGCGGATCCACATGACGCTCCCGGCGTCGACCGTCCAACGCTCGGTGCCGACGGTGGCGGTGTACTCGCCGTTGACGACGAAGTACAGCAGGTGCTCGCTGAGCCCCCGCGGATAGTCCGGACGCCAGCCCGTCTCCAGCGAATGGTGACCGAAGAGTCCAGGGGCGTGCACCACACGCTCAGGGCCGAGTCGCTTGAGCCACTGTGAGACTGCCTGGTGGCGAGCCAGGGCGCGATCGTCAAGGTTCGCGGGCTCGACCATCGGGTCCATCGGCCGTTTCGTGTCGAGTGTCAGCATCATGCTCAATATCGAGCGGCCCGCCGCGCACCGGACCAGGGAAAGTCCCTAGTCGCCAGTCGCCGACCGGGGCTCCCCCCGGGCACGGCGCGGTGCCCAAGGACGACGGCGAGTTGCGGCGTCTGCTGCGGCACTGCGGCACCCGGCCGCGCCACCAGGAGCAGTGACGTACACGACGGTCACTCCGAAGCTTCCGGGTGTGTCTTTCGCCTCTCCCCACGCATTGCCTCGGGTGCGGGGCGGTACGGGATCAACCGGGTCCACGGGAATCACGCGACGCACAGCGGGCGTCAGGGAGAATCCCTAGTGGCCTTCCAGCAGGTGTGCCCTCCGTCATGGAACTTCCGTGGAGGGTACGGACGGACGGCCCGAGGCCTCTCCCTTGTGGATCTCCTCGCCCCAACGGGCAGCACCTGCGTACCTTTGGCTGACCGTTCGGCCCTCTGAACGCCGACACCTGACTCGTAGGTTCAGGGCACTTCGCAGGTCATTCTGGACATTCGGTCCATGATCTTCGCGCGTCTGCAAAGGATGGCCCGAGATGCCTCAGCACAACAAGCATCGGAAGCCCAGGGCGAACGCCGCTCGGTCGAATGCCGCCATCGCAGCGACGGCTGTCGGTGCGGCGGGAATCGCGTTTCCACTGGTCACGGGGGCGACGGCGTCCGCGGCTTCCCTGTCGGCCTGGGACAGGATCGCTGAATGCGAGTCCAGCAGCCGATGGGATCTTCCGTACGGAGACGCGGACTCCACGGGCGGCCTTCAGATCCAGAAGCGGACGTGGGACGACTTCGACGGACCGGGAATCACGGGCGCCGAGTACCCGTACCAGGCCACCAAAGCGCAGCAGATACAGATCGCCGAGCTCATCCTCGCCCAGCAGGGACCCAATGCCTGGGCCTGTGATGTCAAGGTCGGCAGTCCTCTCGCCCGTGAGGGCGCCGCTTCCTCGGCGCCCACCGCGACGGCTGGCCGGGAAGAGGGGAGCGTTGACGTCCCCGACAGCGCTCCGCAACGACCTGTCAGCGCCATCGATCGCGGCGAGGCCGTCGTCCATCACGTGGTTCCCGGTGACACCCTCTACAAGATCGCCTTGCGGTACACGCATGACGCTTCGGCGGACAACTGGCGCCCGCTCTACCGGGCCAACGAGATGGCGATCGGGGGAGATCCGAACACGATCCACCCGGGCCTGTCGCTGACGATCCCCAGTCAGCGACACGCGTCCCCCAACACAGCCGACGCCCCCGCCGCGCCGACCCCGCAGACGACTCCGGCCACTGCGGCTGCTCCGGCCACGGAGACGGAACTCTCCGGGCCGTCGACGGACCCCGTGCCCGCCGCACCGGCCGTGCCGGCCACGGAGGCCGAGACCGGCTCCGGCTCGGCCAATCCCGTCACCGCACAGCACGTACTACCCGTCGACGGTACGGTCAGCCAGCGCTTCGGGAACCCGTCGAGCGGCTACAGCCTCGGGTACCACACCGGTCTCGACTTCTCCGCCCCGACCGGCACCCCGGTCAAGGCCGTGACCGCCGGAACGGTCGTGGGCGCGGACTCCTCCCCGTCCTACGGCATCAACGTGCAGATCCGACACGACGACGGGACGTACACCCTCTACGCGCACCTGTCGCTCGAGCGGGTCGGAGAGGGCGACCGTGTCGCCGCCGGGGATCTCGTGGGCTATGTCGGCAGCACCGGGAACAGCTCCGGTCCTCACCTGCACTTCGAACTGAGGACCGCGCCGGCGTTCGGGGCCGGCAATTTCCTCGACCCCGCCGACTGGCTCAGGCAGCACGGCGTCACGGTGTGATCGCCCTTGCGGCGGTGCGGGCGCTTCCCTGCCCGCCGTCTGTGGCACAACGTTCAGGGGGACTGCGTCGACCGGACCGGTCCGCAGTCCCCCTGCAACGATCAGTTGGGGCGGCCCGACGGTACTGCTCCCATTTCTGGGCGCCGGGCCTCGCCCGCGCACGCCATATCGGCACGGGCTGGTCGCAACCCTACTGGGGACTGGGCCACGAGCAGGCCGACTCCGACCGGCTCGTGGATGCCGTGCTTGAACCAGTTGACGGCGCAGGGCAGGCACCCCCATCGACCGGATCGCCGCAGACCAGCCGTACTACTCGATGAAGCACCGCCGACATAGGATGAACGTGCAGATCATCGCCCGTCCGATGGCACACCGCTGTGGTTCTCGCGCGCGACACCGGGCCGCACTCACGGCCTGACCACGGGCCCGGGCCCGCGGAATGATCCTGGCTGGCCTGACCAGGCAGATCCTCGTGCTAAAGGGCAGTGTGAGCCGATACAGCGTTCTGCAACGATGTGCTGGGCGCCCCCTCATCATTCTGTGTGACGGTGCGAGCTTCCACTCTTCCTCACTCAGGGTAGCCTTCCTATATTCGGGAGAACTAAATGACATACGACTGGAATCGCTTCCGAAGCATCTCACCCGCTCTCTCCCAAGAGCTTACGGCCTCTGTCGAGTACGTCATCCATCAAGACTTTCTGAATTCCAGTGAAGAACTCTCCAGCGCCCTGACCTGGGCTCTATATAATCATCCCCACTGGCAGCGCAAGCTCAATTTCCGTTGGGGTGCGGTCGACCTCGCAGCTACATTCACCACACGTGTCCTCAGGAGCCAGATCGGCCAGCAGTTTGTCGACACCCTGTATGGACTCATCCCCGGAATAAGGGCAGCAGGCGGCATGAATCCTCAAGATTTCCAAGAACTCCAGAATAGCTGCGAGGCGCTCGTCTCCGAGTATCTGGCTGATGCCCTTCTCCATCTCAACGCCGAGATGGAGAAGAAGTCGATGCAGAATATTCTGGCTAACCTCGACGCCCTGAACGCGCAAACCGTGAGCCTTCTCCAAGACGGCGCGAACGCATTTATAACCGTCTTCAGCGACGGCCACAAGCTGCACGCCCTGATAACCTTCGCCGCTGTTTGCAATCGCGATAATGAGTTTCCTTTCCTGGACGTGAAGTACAGGCTCCGCACAGTACTCCAGAGGCGACACGGCGAGATACATGTCCTACCAGAAGACAAGGCTGGAAGCGACGAAGAGATAGTTTCTCTCGTGAATAAAATTCTACCCGGAAAGGTGCTTATATCTCGCAAAGCCACGGACTCCACTCCGGCTAGTGCCGCCGAGATCACCGGCGAGAACGCGAGCGGCGACGACGGGAGCACTTATGATACGATGAAATTTGATTTTGATAACCAGACCCCTCCGCCATCTATTCTTTTCGCGAAACGCGAGTGGAAATCACCGGAAGAAAAGGCACTGCCGGGAGAGATTTTTACCTTCTTCGACGGGCTCGCCAGGGGCAATATACAGCGCCTCAAGTCACTTCGCAACGGGGATCGAACACGCATTATTCTGTTCATTTGGGAAAATAGGCGCTACGTGTTTGTCGGGCAGGACGACATTTCGATGTTCGGGTTCACCATCGAAGGATCGTTCCTCGCGAAGAAGCAGGGTAAATTGAAGCTCCTGCTGCAGGATATAGGGCCGACGTCGACGCCGACTGGACCGTCCTGGACCGTGAATCTTCTGCGGGAGCTAACAGATCTGACGGTGAGCATCGGGGCTACTGCGGAGTTCACTAAGCTCACCGACCTGTGGGAATTCGGGCGGGACACAAGAGCATGGGACGAGTTCGTCGACTTCGTCATGACCAATGCTGGTGACCGGGAACGCAGGCACGTTGGGGCGCTGAGCGCGTTGCGGACGGCACGTACAGACGCGGACTATCAAGCGATCTACACGGAGTACTTCGACGACAGGCCGATCCGCATCGACGAATACCTCCACGCTCCGCGTACCAAAGAGAAATTTCCGTACGGCGCGAAGAGCCGAGACACATTTAATATGCATCGCCAACCGGCTCTTCCGGTGCCGCCGACCATTGATGGCCCTACATATTTCGGTAGCGTCATGTCAAATGAGGAATTCCGGGAACTCGTCTACAGCCGAGCCACCAAAGCTAACCTCCGTAAGGCAGTCCTGGACCATGTCCTGCCCAGCCTCTCCACGCAGACCTGGGAGGCATTCCGAGCGACTCGCGCGGCCTGAACCCGGCGCTCACCGCCGTGCCCCACGTATGTCAGGCGTCAGGCAGACCGCCGGTCGGCTGCCCTCTAGACCCCCTGAACCAGGGCGGCACTCAGCAGTGAGCATTTTCAGCGTTGCCTTTCCAGGGTGAGCCGCAGCAATGGCGGTCATGCGGTTGGGGCCGCAGCGGGCTCGGCAGAAGATTCGCCAGAACTTCGGCCTTGCGATGCTCCGTTCGGCCGGTGCCCGTGCCGCCGACAGGGCCCGGTTGTTCGTCCGCTTGGTTGTGGTCGGGTCATGCCCGGGGAGTCGCCTGATCGGTGTGGTCACCCAGACATCCCGGATTGCCGGATTGGGATGCGGTTCATATGCCGCGCCAGCTCGGGGTGGATTCGGTGGTGAAGTCTGCGGGTCATGAGGTTGATCATCGCGAGGTAGATCGTGGCTTCGGAGCGGTGTGGGTGGGCGTCGTAGTCGCGGGCGAGGCGGCGGTGGTTCATGAGCCAGCCCAGCGTTCTCTCGACGGTCCATCGACGGGGCAGGACGGCGAATCCCCTGGTGGTGGGGTCGCGGCGGACGATGTGCATGCCCATGCCGAGGGTGGCGGCATGTTCGACGAGGTGCTGGCGGTAGCCGCCGCCCCAGGTCTTACGGGCGGTGGGATGCTCGACAGCCACCCGTTCGCTGAGAGTCTGGCCGGCGATCGAGTCCTGCACGCTGGCCGCGGTGACCAGCACTCCGAGGAGGAGTCCGACGGTGTCGATGACGATGCTCCGCCTGCGGCCCACGATCTTCTTGCCGGCGTCGATGCCCTGCCCGAAGGCGGGGACATTGGTGGAGGTCTTGATGCCCTGGGAGTCGATGACGCAGGCGGTAGGTTCCTCCTCGCGGCCTTCCTGCCTGCGGACTTGGCGGCGGAGGAGCGTGTTGAGCTGGTCGAAGGCGCCTTTTCCTACCAGCGGTCGAAGTAGGCGTAGACGGTGTTCCCGTGCGGGTAGTCGTGCGGCAGATAGCGCCACGGGATCCCCGTCCGGTTCACGCAGAGGATCGCGTCCAGGGGCCTTGTCCCCAAAAGGTGGACACCTGTTCGTGTCGTTATGCGGCAAGTGTCAGAGTAGCTGACTGCTGTTCGTAGACGTTCGGTGCCTGT
>NZ_JBEZNQ010000137.1:0-11021 GCF_040653315.1 Streptomyces sp. NPDC047981
GCGGCCCGGCAGCAGTTCACCTGACCCCGGGCGACGTGGAGCTCCTCGGCCTCATCTACACCGGCAGCCGGCACATCGCTTCCATCACCGCCACCACAGGCAGCACACCCAGCCAGGTCAAAAATGCGCTGGCCCACCTGGGGAAGCGGGTGGGGATGACGGATACTGGGTACGAGGCAGTCCTTGCCACCCTTGTCGACGACCTGCAGCATGGTATGCGGGGTGTGTGGGCCAACGTTGATCCCGCCCGGCTTCCTCGTCCCGAGGTCATCCGCCAGAACACCCTCCACCATAAGAAAGAGCGGCAGGGCCAGCTGTCTCCGGCCGACCGGGAGGTTCTCGGCGCCATCAACACCGGCTCTCACACCATCGACGCCATCGCCCAGGCACTGGGCATCTCAAAAAGACGGGCAGAATTTCGGCTGATCAATCTGGGGAAGCGGGTGGGGATGACGGCTACTGGGTACGAGGCGGTCCTTGCGGACCTTGTCGGTGACCTGCCCGGCAGGCAGGGTGTCTGGGCCGGCGTCGATCTCCGCCTGCTCCCTCGTCCCGAGGTCGCCCGTCAAGCCGCCCGACAAAACCAAATGACCCCAGGGGACTTGGAAATCCTCGGCGCCATCAACGCCGGGCACCGCGACATCAACGCCATCGCCCTGGCCCTGAACCTCACAGTGAGGCAGACCCAAACTCGGCTGGCCGATCTGGGGCAGCGGGTGGGGATGACGGATACCAGCTCCGAGGCGGTCCTTGCGAAGCTTCTCAACGACCTGCCCGGCATGCAGGGCGCGTGGCAGGGTATCGTCCTCGCCGACCTTCCCACACCCGAGGAAAGCCGCGAAAACATCACAGCCCGTGTACACAAGTCGCAGAGTCGCCTGTCCCCCGGGGACTTGGAGGTTCTCGGTGCCATCCACGCGGGACATCACAACATCGTCGACATCGCCAAGGCCCTGAACCTCCCCTCAGTGCGCCACGCCCAAACTCGGCTGACCGATCTGGGGAAGCGGGTGGAGATGACGGATACCAGCTCCGCGGCGGTCCTCACGAAGCTTCTCAACGACCTGCCCGACATGCAGGGCGCGTGGCAGGGGATCCTCCTCGCCGACCTTCCCACACCTGGGGAAAGCCGCGAGACCCGGAAGCGGAGAAAGCAGTAGCGCCACGGCCCGGACCCTGCCCCGCACCCTGAAACCCGCCCCGTGACCAGCCACAGCCAACTGCTGAACCCCCTTCTTCCGGAAGGGTCGCTGGTCAGCAGGGCGTTCCTGGTTTAGACCGTGTCCTATGTGGTGAGGCGTCGTTGGGCTGGTTATGGGGCGGGGTACGTGGAGTTGGATTGTTCCGGACGGGTTGTGGGAGATCGTGGAGCCGCTGATCCCGCCGTCGAAGACGCGTCCGCAGGGCGGGGGAACGCAGGAAACGCCTGATGAGACGCTGTTTGCCGCGATCATCTACGTGCTGGTCAGCGGCTGTTCCTGGCGCGCTTTGCCGCCCTGCTTCGGGATCCGGCTGCACGAGGAGATCCTGCACCGCCTCGACGACGCCGGCCTGCTCGACCTCTCCCGGGCCGTCCTCGACTCCGCCCACGTGAGGGCGAAAAAGGGGGCGAACTCACAGGTCCGAGCCCCGTGGACCGCGGCAAAGCGGGTTCCAAGATGCACGTCCTGTCGGACGCGAACGGACTGCCCCTCGTCGTCGGCGTCACCGCGGCAAACACCCACGACAGCCTCGCGCTGAAGCCCATGGTCGCGGGTCACCAAACGAGACACGACCCCTACAACGGGCGCCACTTCAAACCTAAGCGTCTGCACGCCGACAAGGCCTACGACATTCCTCACCTGCGGAAATGACTCCGCGGCAAACGCATCGGCGTCCGCATCGCACGCAAGGGCATCGAGTCCAGCGAACGTCTCGGCCGCCGAAGGTGGGTGATCGAGCGGACGATGTCGTGTCTGACCGGCTACCGCAGACTCAACCACCGCTACGAACGCCACCCCCGCAACTACCTGGCCTTCCTCGGCCTCGCCGCAGCCATCTGCTGCTACAAGCGACTCGTCCGCCTCACCACATAGGACACGGTCTAAACCCACCCGGACCGTGTACGGCACACGGGGAACGCCAAATTGCGCGGCTCGGGGGGCGTCGCGCCGTTGCTGTGCGCGAGGTCCCACACAAAGGCGTCGAGGGCGCTGCGCACGGTGTGCACGCAGTCGCCAAGGATCAGGGACCACTCCAGCACGGGCGGTGGAGCGTGGACCGTAGCCGCATTTCCACGCGGAGGCGGTCGTCGGAGACGTGCGGTTCGATGGTGACTGGTCGGCTGGTGGACCAGAGCTGGATGCGGGCGGTGAGGTCGGCGAGGTGCTGCGTTGCTCGGGCCACCTTCATGTGCGGCCAGGGCGAAAGACTCACCGGTTGCTCGTCGTCCTGGATGCCAGGGTCTATCTGTCCGTCCATGCGGCAAGACGGTACCGGTCTGGACGGACACCCCGCCTGTGCATTGTTTGGGAGCGCGACGGCATTCTCCTCGTCGCCAGCAGAATCCTTAGGATCGCTCTCACAGAAGTCGTCTACAACGGAACGACCGTCCGTTCTCCTGAACCCGGAACGGCGCGGAACCTCCGCGAGTACGACGCCGCCGTGTACCGCGCGGGCGAGACGTACAGGGGCATGAACCCCGCGCGGCACATCATCGTCGGCGAGCAGCTGCGAGGGTATGCGCCGACCGGGCGAACCCGTCATGCACAGGCTGCGACGACGGTCCGTGGCCGTGCTTCATCGTAGGTCGCTGCGGGCGCCAGCATCGCGTTGGTGGCACGGACGATGGTGCAGCCGATCCGAGATGTCCCAGCGTCTTCTCCAGCGGGCCCAGGAGGAAGCTGATGCGACCGACGGAAGCCTGGCCTCCGACAACAGGCTCTGCTCGAGCATCTCGCGATAGCTTTCATCACCGAGACTCCAGACTTCAACGAGCTCAGGGTCACGCTCCGCAAGCCACCCGATCTCGTCCACGCGGAGCAGGTCGATGTGGTCGACGTAGCAGAACCCGTCGCTGGCCATCAGGAAATTCCGGTAGCTCAGCGGCAGTCGGGTGCCGAGCCGCTCTTCAGCGGCGCCGACCACGTCCGCGTTCGCCGACTCGTTGCCGATCCACCCCTCGCGCCGGACGTGACTCCTGACGTACGCTCCGGCCCCGTTCTCCTCGAGTGTGCGCAGCAACCTCGAATCGTCGAGGAACTTCGCACTGTAGTCATGGAGAAATACGCGCCATTCCGCGACGCTGAAGGGGCGAACGTCCATGGGTGAACTCCTGAGGCGGGATGCGGGGCACCGCGTGATCCATGAAGAGGAGGCACGCTACACGGACTTACGTTGGCCACTACGTCCGAGTTCGCCCAGACGTGTGGAACGGATCAGGCTCACCCCGCCGCCCGATTCGGGCACCACATCTCCTCTGCCCACCGCGGCTGGCCGAGGCCGACTCCCGGCCTCCGTGTAGTCCTGGGTCGTGAGCTTGGCCGGGGTCCGGTTGCGCAGCGGGGCGATGGACGGCAGCCCGCTGGCTGTCGGTGTGCCCCCTGAGAGGCTGGGAGCACGCTGGCCAGCAATGGCAAAGTCGTGCCTCGAAGCGGCGGATCAGTATCGACAGGCAGGGCGGCAGCGCCCGGATCTCGTCATGTCCGGTGCGCCGCCGTGTCCGCTGCTCCGGCTGCTGGTGGCCAGGGGAGCCTGGGAGCCTGCCAGGGGAGCCGGAGAGCGGTGACGTTTGAGTCTGCCTGAAGCGCCACAGGGCTGCTGCTCGGGTAGTAGGCCGTGCTGCGCATATCCGCGGTGCTGGGCAGCACACGGTTTTGGTTCCTGCGCAGCACTGTCAGTGGGACCACCTGGCGTGCCGGCGTGGAGGTGGTCCACCACAGGGCAGCGTACGTGCCGCGGTCCCCAGCAGGAGGCCCGCGGCGCGTCCGTCAGTCGCTGACTTGTGTGTGCGCCGTCGAAAGTCGCGCGAGCAGGATCTTCTGCTGCTCGGCTTCCATCTTTCGCAGCACGAGGTCGGCAACTTCGTTTCCATCGTGCCAAGGCATCTTCGTCACCCTGGTGAGCGGAGCGACGAACCCCGACTCGCCTGGTGCCAGCTCTGATGGTTCGCTCTGACGGGTGCTCGACTCGGCGCGCGGCGCGGGCAGCTCCTCGACCGAGGGCTCAAAACTCCGGGCATCCGAGGAGTTATCACGGCGTGATCGCTCTTCCGGATCTCGTTGCTCAGCTACACGATCTTCCTCGGGGCGTGTCTGACGGGCCTGGCCGGTGCTTCCTGCTGACTTCTTGTGCCTGGCTACGGCTCGGGCGTCGGCCTTCTCACGTTGCTGCTCGGCGCTCAGCTTGGACAGGTTCCGAACATCCTCGACTGTTCGGCGCCCTGCGACGAGGTCTACCTGTAGAGCGAGGTCGAGCTCGAGGATCGAGAGCTTTGACGAGATGGTGGACTGCCCGATACCGAGCCTCTTGGCTGCCTTGTTCTGGGAGCCGTAGAAACTGACGAGCTTCTGCAGCGCGTGCGCTTGTTCCAGGGGGTTCATGTCGTCGCGATGGACGTTGGCCACGAACGCCGCCTCAAGGAGCGACTCATCGGTCGAGACCAGCTCGTTGTCGACGCTGACGCGGATCGTGGAGACACCGGCGATTCGCGAGGCTGCAAGTCGCCGGTGGCCATCGATCACAACGAAGCGGGTGCCGTCGTCGATGTCTGCCGCGCGGTCGGGTCGTTCGGCAAGGTACGCGTCAAGGCTCGCGATCGTGATCGCGTTGACGAGACCGACCTCGCGGATGCTGTCCGCGAGCCCTTCGAGGTTGCGCAGTTCCTCGCGCGGGTTGTCAGGATTCTGGCTGATGAGGTTGAGAGGGAGTTCAGTCGGTTCGGGAACCCCTGCGGTGGGTGCGTCCGTCGCTGCACCGATCGCGGCTCGGCGGGCGCTAATAGGGCGAGCCTGTGCGAAGGACGCGCCGGCTCCGAGATTCTTGGCCTTGCTCACTTGCTGATCTCCCTGGCGAGGGCGCGGAGGGCGACGGACTGCTCGCAGCGGGGTGCGTAGGCGAGGAGGGCCTTCTTGGCGCGCACGGCTTCCTTCTGTTCCTTGAGGTCTCCGATGACGCCGACGACGCGGGGATCCTTTATGTCCATCCAGGACTGGAGGGATGAGGTCGCGATGTAGCCGCGGCGGGCGTCGTAGTGGTTGACGACGAGTCCGAGGTAGTCGATGTCGAGGGCGAGGTCGCCTCGCATGTCCTCGATCTGGGAGGTCAGGAGCCCGTAGGCGTCAGCGCTGCTGTCTTCGGCCTGGACAACGATGAGGACCCCGGAGTTTCCGGCCGCCTCGTTGTTCCTGCGGCGTCCGTAGTAGGAGGCGGCGTCCATGCTCAGGCCGAGGCTGGGCGGGCAGTCGATGAGGATGACGTCGTAGTCGGTTTCGACGGTGCGCAGGGCGCGTTCGAGGGCGGCTTCGCGGGCTCGTACGGAGGCCAGGCGTACGTCGAGGAGGAACGCGTCGGTACAGGCGGGCAGGAGGTGGAGCCTGTCTCCGAAGCGGTCTTCCTGTACGGCGACGATCAGGTCGCTCAGCCCTCCCTTGGCTTCGCCGGCCATGTGGTTGGTGAGAGAGTCACCGTCCATGGCGAGGGGTTCGTGGCCGAGTTGCTTGGTGAGGTGGCCCTGGGGGTCAAAGTCGACGAGGAGCACACGCTGGCCAAGGCCGGGAAGGTCCTCCAGTGCGAGCGGGTCGTCGTTGCGGTCGTCGTCCTCGAGGAGGGCGGCGAAGTGCTTGGAGACGCGGACAGGGACGAGTCGGGCGGGGTCTTCGGCGAGGGCTTCGCCGAGGCCGGCGGTGATGGCGGTCTTGCCGACGCCGCCCTTCTGGTTGCAGACGATGAAGCGTCGGACTGTCTCGGGACGCTTCACGTCCGGCACCGGGTTGCTGTCGAGCCAGAGGGTTACGGCTTGGGCGATGCCCTGGGTGAGCGAGACCCCACGGAGTTTGCAGTCGTCGCGGAAGCCGTCCCACAGGCCCTCGGGAAGGAAGGTGGAGTAGGTCTCCGCTCCGGCGGTGTCGACTGCAGCAAGGTTCGCGCCGAGGCCGCGCCATGCGGTGATGCCGGCTTCGACGGCGTTCTGCATGTCGAGGCCGTGGAGGGCAGCTCGGACCTTTAGTTCTTGGCGGAGGGGACTTGTGAGCTTGGAGACGACCTTCACTCGGTCGCCGCCCGTGTCAGGTGACGTCATGGGCGTCACTCTACTAACGTCGTAGATCAACTTCTGCCAACGACACGTAAGTAAGGTTACGAACTTTCAATCGGCCATCGCAGCGTGATAGCCCTTCACCTTGGCGCAGGCCCGCCGGATCTATCACGGCGTGATAGCCCCTCCTTGCCCGAAGCCTGCCTCTCGGTCCTATCACGCCGTGATAGCACCCTCGCAGCAGCGACAGCAACGCGCCTTCCTTCGAGCCGCTGCGGACCGGCCTCCCAACGGGCCGGGGGCAGCCAGGTCCGTTCCGGTACCGGGTTACGGGCCGCAGACCGACCGAGTCATGCTGTGCGCGGAGAGCTCAGGCATCGGAAACTTCGAGGTGCCCACTGGCGGCTTCTCCTTATGGCGGCCGCCTGTACCTCTTCGTTGCACGCAACAAGGTCGGGGGTGTGATGCGCGATTCGCATCTCGCGGTGACGAAGCCTCCGAAGCATTTCCCAGGTGACGAACCCCAGAAGCTGTACGACGTCTCCTCGACACTGACACCCGGCTGGCCGGCGGGGGGCTCACACACGTATCGCCGACAGTTGTCTCGCGCCCTGCCTGGCCTGGCCTGGCCTGCCCGCTGCTACCGGCGACGGGCTCGTGATGTTCAGCACGAGCCGGTACCACGCCAGCGCTGTGCACCTGCCTTCTGCACACTCGACCCACTGAGCCATCAACCGGTCCCCGACCCGGCTACCTGGTGGTACTACCTCGACGGAGCACCAGCGAACAGCACGGGACCGGCGAACTGGCGGACCGCATCAGCTTTGGTGGACGCCGGACAACTACCAACGGGAGTCATTCCCGGCCTCGGCGCGCAGGGCGAGGTCTCCGTAACCTGGCACCCAAACATCAGGCGGTGACTCCAGGCCAACTTGGCCCCCAGCAGCCCCGGGGGTCCGGTCGAGGCGATCCACATTCGCTCCGCCCGCCAGCCCCAAGGGCCCTGGTCTCAGTCCGCGGTGGTTTTCGACCCAGGTGATCCCGACGCGGAGGCAAGTAACTCGGACCCGGACAACCAATTTTCGTCCGCCTGCCCCACTCACAGCCGTCACCGGCAGGCAACAACGTCTACGCACCGTACGTGGTGCCGCCCTGGACCCGGTTCGACCGCTCGACCAGGGAGATCACCATCTACTACACCGTCTCCACGCAACTTCCCGTCTACAACGTGCAGCTGCTCACCGCACGGATACACCTCAGTCCCAACACACCTTGACGGCGGGGGAGTGGTGCCGAACGTGTCTCTGGACGGCTGGCATGGCCCCGGCCCTTCGAGACTGGGACACCTATCACGGCGTGATAACTCAGCCAGCACGGAAGCTGGACCCACACCTTGACCCAGGGTGTCCCACCTCGCCTCGGCACCGTGCTCACGATTCGCCAGGCGCTCGGCCTAGCCGCACGGATCGAGGACTCATTTCACACGTCGACTCCCTCGGCCCAACATGTGGGGGGAGCGGGGGACAGACGAGAACGTCTTCACGCGACCCATCGGACACCACCTGGGGCTATCACGCCGTGATAGCCCCAGCCACGTCTCGTACGAGCAGGTGGACCTATCACGGCGTGATAGCCCAACGCCTCCCCGTCGGACACATGAAGTACGAAGGTCCGGTCCTCGCCGCACTGTCCGTGCCAGTGCCTGTGCCGTAACGCTGCCCCAACCCGGCCTCCGACGCCATTTCAGTCATCGAGCTCTATGAACCCATAGCCCGGTTTAGGCCGAACTCACCATAAGTGCATAAAATGACAGCACTGATCCGTATTGTCAGTTCATGGACTCGAAGAGGCGCCCTAGACACTTCGCATCCGGGACCGGCCCGACAAGCCTCGAGACTGTTCTGCGCGACTTCGCAATGTCAGGGAAACTTCTCGATCTTCAACCCGGACCAGTGAATCGCCCTGCGATGACGGGCTGGGGGGCTGACTTCTCAGTGCCGGCAGCCGCACATTGCACGATGTCCTCGTTGGCGCCCAGGGGAAGTGGGTTCACGCCCGGGGAGTACACCTGCGCGCAGCCCGCGTCACTGGCCACCTCGACCTGGAGTCAGCCACCCTCCACTGCCCTTTGTTCCTGGAGGACTGCTACTTCGACAGCACCGAGCCGCTTGCACTTGAGCGAGCAGCCGTTTCCCAGCTCAGTATCGTGCGGTGCAATCTGGTCGGGCTCACCGGCGAGATGCTGACAGTCACCCAAACTCTCGACGTCTCGGGATCTTGGTTCTTCACTAGCCCTGTACGGCTGACGGGCGCAAGCATCGCCGGCGATCTGCGCTGTTCAGCAGTTCGCATCACCGCCTCAGATCCCGAAGGCAACGCCCTGCACGCCGAGGGCATTGAAGTCGGCGGCCAAGTCCACCTTGGCGACCACTTCAAGGCAAAGGGCGCTGTCTATCTCCCCGGTGCGACCATCGCGGGGCAGTTGGTGTGCTCCGGCGCCGAGCTGTCCAGGAACAAGGCGGGTAACTCACTTGATGCCGACGGCAGCAAGATCGGCCGCGACGTGTTCCTCCGCACAGAGTTCAGTGCCATGGGTGCCGTACGGCTCGTAAACGCCGAAGTCGCAGGACAACTCAACCTCTCCACCGCCAACCTTGGCGCGGACGCTGATGGCAACGGCCTGGTTGCCGACGGCATCAAAGTCGGAGAGCACGTGCTCCTCAACGGCAACTTCACAGCTCGCGGCGCGGTACGTCTGCTGGGCGCCACCATCGCCGGCCAGCTGAACTGCACCAAGGCCCAGCTCCTCGGCGCAGACAAGCGCAACAACGCACTGGTCGGCGATGGATGCAAGGTTTGGGGGGGACGTCTTCCTCCTCGACGGGTTCACAGCCAAAGGGACGGTGAGACTGGCAGGCGCGAGCATCGCCGGTCAGCTGGCATGCATCGACGCCCACTTCGACGAGAAGGATCGCGATGGCTACTCGCTCGTGGGGAACAACATCAGGGTCGCCGAGCACCTAGTCCTCAAGGGCAACTTCACATCTGCAGGGACCGTGCGCCTCCAAGGAGCTCGGGTCGACGGAATTGTCCTGGTAGAACCCTCCGACCTGGCAGGTGACCCCGCGCTTGACGCAATCGGGATGCGCGTGGGGCAGGCCCTCATCTGGAAGCCTCAAGCACAGGTGAAGGGGCTAGTGAATCTGGGCAACGTGACGACACCGGGTTTGGTGGACGACTGGGGAACGGACCGTGCCAACGCCTACTGGCCCAAGCGCATTCGGCTGACAGGCTTCGCGTACGAGTCGATCGGCGGCGAGGCTCAAGGCAACTGGAAGGCACGACGGGACTGGATCCGGTCCAACAATGCGACCGGCACCCCATTCAGGCCGCCCGGATACGACTCCCAACCGTACGAACACCTTGCCCGCGTCTATCGCCAGGCGGGGCGAGACGACGACGCTCGCAACATCGCAATCGCCCGGCGCCGAGACCTGCGCCGGAGTGGCGCCCTCAACCCCCTGCGCAAGTTCTTCAATGCGGTTTACGTACTCACCGCTCTCTGCGCCTGGGCTGCGCAGAACCACGGCAACGCGATCGTGCCGGCAAAGGACACCAACAATCTGAAGCCCCCACCGACTGCAGCCCGATGCGTCAGTGAGCCTCTTTCATCCTGAATAGCTGCAGGTCAGGAGCGCGTGGACGGCTTGGACGATGGTGCCGATGCGGCGGGTGGAGCATCGGGCTCGGCGGAGTAGTCGCCAGGACTTCAGCTGTGCGAAGGGAAGGCCCGTTCTCCGGGAGCTCTCAGACGGGCGTGGTCGCGGTTGAACTGCTGGTAGTGGGCGGGCTGTTCGCGGTGGTGGTAGTACGGGGTGCGGACGGTGGCGCCGGCGCCTTGGTAGGCGCGGTCGGCGAGGACGAGGATCTGCCGGGTGAGGCAGGCCTGGACGATGCCGTGGGATCGGGCCGCGGTCGGGTCATGGGTCCTGCCTGGAGTGGCGCGGGAGAACCAGAGCGGTGTGCCGTCAGGGCGGGCGATGACCTGCATGTTCATGCCGTGCTTGCGGTGTTTCATCGAGTAGTACGGTTCGTCGGCGGCGATGCGGTCCGTGGGGATAGGGGTGCCGTCAACGATGACATGGTCCCCCTCACCAAGGCCGGTGAGCGCTTCGTGGAGGCCGGGTGCCCAGCCGACCAGCACGTCCAAGGTCTCGTCGGCGTACCGCCAGGCGGTGGCCTGGGATATCCCGAAACCCGCTCCGAGCTGCGAGAACGTCTCGTTCTTTCGCAGGTGCACCAGCGTGAGAAGCGCCTGCTGGAAGCAGCCGAGCTTGCGCCAGCGCGTGTTTCGGGTTCGACGATGCTCGTGCAGCAGCCAGGCGACATGCTCGACCAGCTCATACGGGACGTCGAGCGTGGCAGGATACGGAACCAACAGGGCCCCTTAGGTCGCCGGTGTGATGAGTGGAATCACCACGCCAATGACGAGGGGCCCTGCCTCGTCACCACCCTCGCTGACCAGCCTCTTTCACCCTTCAGCACAGGATGAAAGAGGCTCAGTGACTATCCCTGCTTCTACCCCGCGGGCTACGCCCTCGATCTAGTCATTCCGGTCATCACCGTGCGCCAGGCAGAGAACTGGCGCCCGAATGGAGCCGCCTCTTGGGGGTGGGTCTACGTGGGTGGCGCGTGGATGGGACCTGTCCCCGAGTGGTGGACACCTCTGAGCCCGGTCCCGGTAGGGGCCGGGTAGGAGGCATCTTTTATGGTGATGAAGGTCTACTCG
>NZ_JBEZNQ010000138.1:0-10493 GCF_040653315.1 Streptomyces sp. NPDC047981
GCCGCCGCCGGCGTCGCCGACCTGGTCGGCGCCCTCGCCGGCGCCGCCGCCCCGGTGATCCGCCTCCAGCCCACCGGCGTCGCCCCGGCCTCCGGAGCCCTGCGCTGGGCCCTGCCCGGCTGGGCCGGCTCCGTGGACCTCCTCCTCATCCCGACCACCGACGGCTCCGAACCCGGCCTCGCGCTCCTCGCCGAGCAGGCGTACCGGCGGGGCATCACGGTCGTCGCCGTCGCCCCGAAGACCGCCCCGCTCGCCGAGACCGTCAGCGCGCCCCGCGGACTGCTCGTCCCGATGGCGACGGCCCCGCACGAGAGCCCCGAGGAGTACGAGGAGTCCCTCGCCGCGGGCCCCGGCGCCCTGTGGGCCCTGTTCACCCCGCTCCTCGCGCTGCTCGACCGCGTCGGCCTGGTCGAGGCCCCGCCCGAGACGCTGGAGAAGGTCGCCGACCGCCTGGACCGCACGGCGGAGCGCTGCGGCCCGGCCATCGCCACGTACAGCAACCCGGCCAAGACGCTCGCCGCCGAACTCGCCGACACCCTCCCGCTGATCTGGACCGAGGGCGACGCCGCCGGCCCCGTCGGCCGCCGCTTCGCCGCCGTCCTCGCCGAACTGGCCGGACTGCCCGCCCTCGCCGCCGAACTCCCCGAGGCCCTGCCCGCGCACGGTGTCCTGCTCGCGGGCGACTACGCGGCCGGCGCCGATCCCGACGACTTCTTCCGCGACCGCGTAGAGGAGCAGCAGGCCCTGCGCGCCCGGGTCGTGCTGCTGCGCGACCGCCCGGCCGACGCGGGCGGCCTGACCGCCGCGCCCGCGGCCCGCGAACTCGCGCTCAGCCACGGCACGGCCATCAGCGAACTCGAACCGCTCGCGTCGGAGGAGACCCCCGGCGAGGCGGGCGAACTCCTGGAGATCCTGGCCGAACTGCTCGCCGTGACGGACTTCGCCGCCGTGTACCTCTCCCTGGCCTCCGCAGGCATCGCACCCCCGCCACCCCCGTCGTAAGGCAACCGTCACGGCGCCGCCATCCCCCGGACGCCCCCGCCCCACTTCCATCACCGCACCATCGCGCCACGGCGCCAAGGCGCCACCACCCTTCGCGCCACCGCGTCACCGCACCGAGGAAAGCTGGAAGGCTCCATGGACCGCCTCGTCAACACCGTCCGCCCCTACGCCTGGGGCTCCACCACGGCCATCCCGGAACTCCTGGGGACCCCGCCCACCGGCGAACCCCAGGCCGAGATGTGGATGGGCGCCCACCCCGGCGCCCCCTCCCGCACGGAGCGCGGACCGCTCAACGAGGTGATCGACGCCGATCCCGTACGCGAACTGGGCGCGCCGGCCGTCGACAAGTTCGGCCCGCGGCTGCCGTTCCTGCTCAAGCTGCTCGCCGCCGGAGCCCCGCTCTCCCTCCAGGTCCACCCCGACCTCGCCCAGGCCAAGGCCGGCTTCGCCGCCGAGGAGGCGGCCGGCGTCCCGATCGACGCGGCCCACCGCAACTACAAGGACGCCAACCACAAGCCCGAACTGATCTGCGCCCTCGGGACGTTCAACGGCTTCTGCGGCTTCCGCGACCCCGTCGAGGCCGCCGACGCCCTCTCCGCGCTCGGCGTCGACTCCCTCAAGCCGTACGTCGACCTGCTGCACGCCCACCCCGAAGAGGACGCGCTGCGCGAGGTCCTGACGGCCCTGCTGACCGCCGACCCGGCCGAGATGGCGCACACCGTCGCCGAGGCCGCGGCCGCCGCCCAGCGCCTGGGCGGGGCCCATGCCCCGTACGCCACGCTCGCCCACCACTACCCGAGCGACCCCGGCGTCATCGCCGCCATGCTGCTCAACTTCGTCCAACTCCAGCCCGGCGAAGCCCTCTACCTCGGCGCGGGCGTCCCGCACGCCTATCTGGACGGACTCGGCGTCGAGATCATGGCCAACTCCGACAACGTGCTCCGCTGCGGACTCACCCCGAAGCACGTCGACGTCCCCGAACTGCTCAAGGTCGTCCGCTTCGAGCCGACCGACCCGGGCATCCTGCGCCCCGAGGCGTCCCCGTCGGGCGAGGAGGTCTACGACATCCCGATCGACGAGTTCCGTCTCTCCCGCTTCGTACGCGCCGAGGGCGCCGCCCCCACCGACGTCACCGCCGGCACCCCGCAGATCCTGCTCGCCGTCGCGGGCCGGCCCAAGGCGGGCGAAGTGACCCTCGCTCCCGGTGAGTCCGTCTTCGTACCGGCAGGTGAAACGACCGAACTGTCCGGTACGGGAACGGTCTTTCGCGCCACCGTCGCCGCCTGATGCAACAATGACCGGCCGAATGGCGGCAACAGTGCCGGAGTACCGACGAAGGGAACACGTACACCCATGAGCGCGTCAGGCGGAACCAAGGCGATCGTGGCGGCGCTCGCCGCGAACCTCGCGATCGCGGTAGCCAAGTTCGTGGCGTTCCTCTTCAGCGGTTCGTCCTCGATGCTGGCCGAGAGCGTCCACTCGCTGGCCGACTCCGGCAACCAGGGCCTGCTGCTGCTCGGCGGCAAGAAGGCGAAGCGCGAGGCGACCCCGCAGCACCCCTTCGGCTACGGCCGCGAGCGGTACATCTACGCCTTCCTCGTCTCGATCGTCCTCTTCTCCGTCGGTGGCATGTTCGCCATCTACGAGGGCTACGAGAAGATCAAGCACCCGCACGAGATCGAGGCCTGGTACTGGCCGGTCGGCGTCCTCGTCTTCGCGATCATCGCCGAGACCTTCTCCTTCCGTACGGCCATCAAGGAGTCCAACGAGGTCCGTGGCGGGCTGTCCTGGAAGGAGTTCGTCCGCCGGGCGAAGGCCCCCGAGCTGCCGGTCGTCCTCCTGGAGGACCTCGGCGCGCTCGTCGGCCTGTTCCTCGCCCTCGGCGGCGTCGGCCTCGCGCTGCTGACCGGCGACGGCATCTGGGACGGCATCGGCACCCTCTGCATCGGCATCCTCCTCATCGTCATCGCGATCGTCCTGGCCGCCGAGACCAAGTCGCTGCTGCTCGGCGAGGCCGCCGGCGTCGACCAGGTGAAGATGATCGAGGAGGCCGTCGTCGACGGCGAGACCGTCACCCGCCTCATCCACATGCGCACGCTCCACCTCGGCCCCGAGGAGCTCCTGGTGGCCGCCAAGGTCGCCGTCCGGCACGACGACACGGCCGCCGACGTGGCCCACGCCATCAACGCGGCCGAGGAGCGCATCCGCGCCGCCGTCCCGATCGCCCGGGTCATCTACCTGGAGCCGGACGTCTACAGCGAGGCGGCAGCCGCGGCGGGCGAGAACCCGGCGAAGACCCCGGGCGGCTCCACCCACTGACGCCCGACCGCACGACGAGGGCCCGAGGTCACCGAGACCCCGGGCCCTCGTCGTGCGCGCGAGCGCGCGTGGGAGCTACTCGACCTCCCCCAGCACCCCCAGCACGGCAGCCTCATCGACCGCGGAGAGCAGCCGCTCCCGGAAACCCGGATCCATCAGCTTCCGCGACAGCATCGCCAGGATCCGCAGATGCTCGTCACCCGCGGCCGCCTCCGGCACCGTGATCATGAAGATCAGCCGCGCCTTCGTCCCGTCGAGAGAGCCCCACTCGACGCCCTCGGCCGACCGCGCGAAGCCGACGACCGGCGCCTTCACGGCATCGGTCTTGGCGTGCGGGATGGCGATCTCCTCGCCGAGCCCGGTCGTGCCCTGCGCCTCCCGGGCGAACGCGGCGGCCACGAGCCCGTCGAGGTCCCTGACCTTCCCGGTCGTGGCGAGCATCGCGGCCATCTCCCGGATGGCGGCGTCCTTGTCGCCGGCGTCGAGCCGCACGTTCACGGTCGCGGCCGTCAGGTACCCGGAGAGCACGGCGGCCGGCTCGCCGCCGGAGCCACCCACACCGCCGCCACCGGCGCCACCCACACCGCCGCCGACGGACCCGGGTGCGGACGGAGCCGCAGCCACCGCCGCCGCCGCACCCACCGGCTCAGGCGCGGGAACCCCGGCCACAGCGGCCACGGGCGCGACCACGCCACCCCGGTTCCGCCGCTCCCGGATGTCGATCAGCGCGTTCGTGGTGAGCGCGGTGACGACCGTGCCGACCGCGACGGCCAGGAAGAACATCGGCACACCGCCCACCGCGCCGAGCACCGCCACGATCGGCCCGCCGTGCGGCACCGCGTCCGTCACCCCGGCCATGCCCGCCAGCGCACCGGCGACCGCGCCGCCCAGCATGTTCGCGGGGATCACCTGCGCGGGCCGCGCCGCAGCGAACGGGATCGCGCCCTCGGAGATCCCGAACATGCCCATGAAGAGCGAGGCCATCCCGGTCTCCCGCTCCTGCTCCGAGTACAGCTTGCGCCGCAGCAGCGTCGCCAGGCCCTGGCCGAGCGGCATCACGGGGATCGCGGCGGCGCACATGCCCATGACGGTCATGTTGCCCGTGGCGATGAGCCCCGCCCCGAAGAGGAACGCCGTCTTGTTGACCGGACCGCCCATGTCGAACGCGATCATCAGCCCGAGGATCGCCCCGAGCAGGATCGCGCTCGTCCCGGTCATCCCGCCGAGCCAGCTCGTCAGGTGCTCGAAGACCCAGGAGATCGGCTGCCCGATCACGTAGATGAAGAACAACCCCAGGGCCGTGGTCGCCACGATGGGGATCACGATGATCGGCATGATCGGCTGGACGAACTTCGGTACGCGGACCTTCTTGATCCACAGCACCAGATAGCCGGCGAGGAAACCGGTCACGATCGCCCCGATGAAACCCGCGCCCGCCTCGGAGTGGTACAGCGAACCGTCGGCGGCGATCCAGCCGCCGATCATGCCCGGCACCAGCGCCGGCCGGTCCCCGATCGCGTAGGCGATGTAGCCGGACAGGACCGGCACCATCAGCTTGAAGCCGATGACCCCGATGTTGTTGACGTCCATCCAGAAGGAGTCCTCCGGGATGACCAGCCCGTCGGGCCCCGCGTGCCCGCCGACGGCGAGCGAGATCGCGATCAGCAGCCCGCCGACCACGACGAACGGGATCATGTACGAGACACCGTTCATCAGCGCCTTGTACGCGACACTCCGCTCCTTCCCGCCGCCCGCGCCGCCGCTCGCCGGGGCACCGCCCCCGGACCGGTGCACGGGCGCGCTGCGCACCTGCTCGATCAGCCGCTCCGGATGGTGGATGCCCTCGGCCACCCCGACGGTCAGCACCCGCTTCCCGGCGAACCGGCTGAGGTCGACGTCCTTGTCGGCGGCCACGATGATGCCGTCCGCGTGCCTGACATCGTTGTCGGTCAGCACGTTCTCGGCCCCGATGGACCCCTGCGTCTCCACCTTGATCTCGACGCCGAGCGCCTGCGCGGCCTGCGCCAGCTTCTCCGCCGCCATATAGGTGTGGGCGATACCGGTCGGACAGGCCGTGATCGCGAGCAGCCGCACCTTCCGCCCCTCACTCGCTGGACTGGTCACAGGCTTCTCCTCGCACTCGCTCGCTGGTGGTTCCCCCGCATCGTGCCCCAGATGGCAACGCTGTCAAAAGTGCGTAAGGCCCCGAACGACCGGGCCACAGGGCCCGAAGTCGAGACCGGATCCGGCCGAATCGTCGCCCTGGGCGGGCTGTGGATCGCCGGGGCGATCGGTGTAGATTCGTGACCAGCCAGACGTCGCTGCTGATGGCGGTCGGGCGGTCCCTGCGAGGACCGGCCGAGGGAGAGAGGGCCTCCGACGACTGCACCGCGTGAGATACGCCGGGCATTCGTGTGCCCGCGCCCCCTCATGTCGCGGTGTCAGGCGCGCCCCAACCGAACCTCGAACCGATCGCACCCGATCGTGAGGAGCAGCCCAGTCATGACGACTGCCGCCACCCAGCAGGACTTCAAGGTCGCCGACCTGTCCCTGGCCGCCTTCGGCCGCAAGGAGATCACCCTCGCCGAGCACGAGATGCCCGGCCTGATGTCGATCCGCCGCGAGTACGCCGAGCAGCAGCCCCTCGCCGGCGCCCGGATCACCGGCTCCCTGCACATGACCGTGCAGACCGCTGTCCTGATCGAGACCCTGGTCGCCCTCGGCGCCGAGGTCCGCTGGGCGTCCTGCAACATCTTCTCCACCCAGGACCACGCCGCCGCGGCAATCGCCGTCGGCCCGAACGGCACCCCCGACGCCCCCGCCGGCGTCCCGGTCTTCGCCTGGAAGGGCGAGACCCTGGAGGAGTACTGGTGGTGCACGGAGCAGGCCCTGACCTGGCCGAACACGCCGACCGGCGGCCCGAACATGATCCTTGACGACGGTGGTGACGCCACCCTCCTCGTCCACAAGGGCGTCGAGTTCGAGAAGGCCGGCTCCGCCCCGGACCCGTCCACCGCGGACAGCGAGGAGTACGGCTACATCCTCCGCCTCCTCAACCGCACCCTCGGCGAGAACCCGCAGAAGTGGACCCAGCTCGCCTCCGAGATCCGCGGTGTCACCGAGGAGACCACGACGGGTGTCCACCGGCTGTACGAGATGCACCGGGAGGGCGCGCTGCTCTTCCCGGCGATCAACGTGAACGACGCGGTGACGAAGTCGAAGTTCGACAACAAGTACGGCTGCCGCCACTCCCTCATCGACGGCATCAACCGCGCCACCGACGTCCTGATCGGCGGCAAGACCGCCGTCGTCTGCGGTTACGGCGACGTCGGCAAGGGCTGCGCCGAGTCGCTGCGCGGCCAGGGCGCCCGCGTCATCGTCACCGAGATCGACCCGATCTGCGCGCTCCAGGCGGCGATGGACGGCTACCAGGTCGCCACCCTCGACGACGTCGTCGAGACCGCCGACATCTTCATCACCACCACGGGCAACAAGGACATCATCATGGCGTCCGACATCGCCCGCATGAAGCACCAGGCGATCGTCGGCAACATCGGTCACTTCGACAACGAGATCGACATGGCCGGCCTGGCCGCCACCCCCGGCATCGTCAAGGACGAGGTCAAGCCGCAGGTCCACACCTGGACCTACCCCGACGGCAAGGTCGTCATCGTCCTCTCGGAGGGTCGCCTGCTGAACCTGGGCAACGCGACCGGTCACCCCTCCTTCGTGATGTCGAACTCCTTCGCGGACCAGACCCTGGCCCAGATCGAGCTCTTCACCAAGCCGGAGGAGTACCCGACCGACGTCTACGTGCTCCCCAAGCACCTGGACGAGAAGGTCGCCCGCCTCCACCTCGCCTCGCTCGGCGTGAAGCTCACGACCCTCCGCCCGGAGCAGGCCGCCTACATCGGCGTCCAGGTCGAGGGCCCGTACAAGCCGGACCACTACCGCTACTGATGCCGGCACCGACGGCGCCCGTGCACTGACGCACGCCCGTCACCCGCACCCGTAGAGGATCAGGCAGGCCCCCGCACCCCCGTGCCGGGGGCCTGCCCCGTATGACCGGCCCGCACCCGGGCCTCTCTACCCCCCGACGAAGCACCCCGAGGACCCGGACCCATGCCCCGCGGCCGTTATTCGCTCCATGACCCGCACGATCACACCCCCCTCGGCGAAGAACACTTCAACTGCGCGCCCGGCCCCTCCGGCTGGCGCTACGTCTCCCAGATCACCACCCCCTCCGGCGACCACGCGGGCTCCGTCGATCTGGCCATCGACGAACTCGGCCGCCCCATCCGCCTCGAACTCCACGCCGCGAGCTGGCAGGTCCGCGGCGCCGCCCTCGAAGGCGTCACCTGGGTCCGCACGGACCCCACCGGAACCCACGCCACCGAAGGCAATGTGCGCGCCCACGCCTTCAGCGGCACGTCCCCGGCGTTCCTCGTCGCGATCACACGACTGCTGCGTCTCACCCCCGCTTCCCCCGCGACCCGCGTCCGGCTCGTCGCCTTCACGGATCCCGTGCTCGCCCCCCTCACGATCGACCAGTCCTGGGCCCTGATGAAGAGTGAAGCGCACGCCACTGACAATGGCGTTCTGATCGTGGACGAGTACCAGGTCAACGCCCTGGACACCGGCGAACAGCACACGGTTCACATCGCCGGGGACGTGGTCCTCTCGGCCCCCGGCATCGAATTGGAATCCCTCGACACCCCACCGTCCGTGTTCCCCGACACCGGGAACTAGGCGGGCGGCGCGAACCCGGTAGAACGAGGAGCCTCAGCCGCGGGCGGACCGGCCGGCGCCGACGGAACACCCCCGCCGGAGTCACCCCCATCACGCGGAGCACCACCGGCCCCCGCGATCCCGACGCCGGCGACACCGGCCACCCCTTCCGCTCCCGGCTGCGCCACGGGAGCGGAAGGGGAGAAGGCGCGCCGGGCGTCCCGGGCCTGCCGCTCGCCGACGACCCCGGCCAGAAAGGCCGCCGCGGGCACCCCGGCGGGCGGCGGAGTCCCCGTCCGCGCGACCAGCTCGTCCGCGAGCCGCTCGGCGATCCGCCGTCCCACCGCGGGATCGAGCTGCCCCATCCGCGTCAGGTACTGCCGTATCTCCAGCCAGAGCCCGTCCGGCACGGCGGAGAGGTCCAGCTCGGTGAAGCGCCCCACGAGCCACGGCGGGGGAGGAGGCACGAACGCGTTCCGCGCCGCAGGCACCCGCTCCCGTACGACGAGGGTCCCGGCGAAGACATCACCGAGCCGCCGCCCACGCGCGGACACGAGCGAGGCGACACAGGCGACGACCCCGAACGTCATCAGGATCTCCACGACCCCCATGGCGCCCCGCACCAGCGCGTGCCGGAACCGGATCGGCCCGCCGTCGTCCCGCACCACCCGCAGCCCGCAGGCCAGCTTCCCCAGCGACCGCCCGTGCGACAGCGTCTCCACGGCGATGGGCGCCCCCACGAGCACGAGGACGAAGCCGGCGATGTCCACCGCCATCTGCGCGGCCTCGTCAAGAGAAGCCGTGGCCAACGTGAGCCCGAACATGACCAGCAGATAGGCGGTCCAGACGACCACCAGATCGAGGAAGAGCGCCAGAGCCCGGCTGGGCAGCCGAGCCGGCTGCAGTCCCAGCACGACGGCGTCCCCCGTCACCACCCCGCTCACGAAGACCCACCTTCCTCAGACCTGCCCGGACCCCTGGATACGACAGTCTGCCAAGCTGACCGGCAGCGCGCCGCAGTAGTACGGACCCGTACGCACCCCAGTGCCTGGAGCAGCAGCCGATCATGGACCTTGACGTCTTCGTCACCGCCCACCGCGCCGAGTGGGACCGCCTCGACCAGCTCCTGCGCCGCGGCGGCAAGCTGACCGGCGCCGAGGCCGACGAACTCGTGGCCCTGTACCAGCGGACGGCCACCCACCTCTCCCTGATCCAGTCCAGCGCGCCGGACCCCATGCTCACGGCCCGGCTCACCCAGCTGGTCGCCCGTGCCCGAGCCAGCGTCACCGGCACCCGCCGCTCGTCCTGGCGCGACGCGGCCACGTTCCTGACGGCCGGCTTCCCGGCCGCGGTCTACCGCTCACGCCACTGGTGGATCCCGACCGCCGTCCTGTCTCTCCTCCTCGCTGCGGTCGTCGGCTGGTGGATCGGCACGCACCCGGAGGTGCAGTCCGCCATCGGCGCCCCCGCGGAGCTCCGCGAGATGACCCGCCCGGGCGGCCAGTACGAGACGTACTACTCGAGCAACCCGGCAGGCTCCTTCGCGGCCCAGGTCTGGACGAACAACGCCCGGGCCGCCGCCATGTGCCTGGTCCTGGGAGCGTTCCTGGGCATCCCGGTGATCTGGATCCTCTTCCTCAACATGCTGAACGTCGGCGTCGCCATCGGCCTCATGTCCGCCGCCGGCCGCCTCGACATCATGCTGGGCCTGCTCCTCCCGCACGGCCTGCTCGAACTGACCGCGGTCTTCGTCGCCGCGGGCACCGGCCTCAAGCTCGGCTGGACGGTCATCGACCCGGGTCCGACGACCCGCCGGGCGGCGCTCGCCGCCCAGGGCCGTGCGGCGGTGGGCATGGCCATCGGCCTCGCCCTCGTCCTCTTCCTCTCGGGCCTCATCGAAGGCTTCGTCACCCCGTCGGGCCTCCCGACCTGGGCACGCATCACGATCGGCATCGCCGCCGAGCTGGCATTCCTCGCCTACGTCTACGTCCTGGGCGGTCGCGCGGCACGCGCGGGCGAAACCGGCGACCTCGCCGACGCGGACCGCACCGCTGAGCTGCCGACCGCCGCCTGATGTGCGTACGCCCCCGCTGACCTGCTAGTCTCCTCTTCGCCCACAAAAAACTGTTGACACGGTTCGCGTGGGGAGGTAGATTCAAACGGTTGCCTCGGACTGGACAAGTTCGATGGCTGCGAGTTAGTATCTCTCTTGCTCCGGTCGGGATTCGATTTCCACGGAGCCACCCCGATTCCTTATTCGAATCACGAAAGCCACCGATTAGGTCGGCCGGAATGAATCTGATAAAGTCGGAATCGCCGGAAAGGGAAACGCGAAAGCGAAGAACGGCCCGGCAGCCCGCTCCAGCGGGTGGCAGAAACGGAAAACGGATCTGCTAAGCTGGAAACACGAAAGACCGAAGGGAAAAGCCCGGAGGAAAGCCCGA
>NZ_JBEZNQ010000139.1:0-10446 GCF_040653315.1 Streptomyces sp. NPDC047981
GAGGGCGCCGCCGGCGTCGTCTCCGGCGGCGCCCTCCGACGTCGCGCATTGGGGGAGTTGAGGCTGGCGGGTGGGTAGTCACCGCACGCGCGCCCCGGGGCATCCTCGGACCGTCCGGCGCGGAGGGAGGGGTGTGAGGTGGAGTTCGTCTTCGACTGCGGGTGGTGCGGGGGTGACAACTACTTCGTCGGGAGGCAGGTCGGCTGGTGGGTCGACAAGTGGGAGATCCCGTCGGAGTGGGACTGCCGCTTCTGCGAGGGCCTCAACTACACGCCCGACCCGCCGTGGACCGAGGCGTAGTCAGAAGCTGGAAAGGAATCCGGCGAGCGCGGCGAGGCCGGTGTTGATGGCCGGGGCCAGGCCGGTCGCGGCGAGGGTGAAGCCGAACAGCGTGCAGACAAGCGCGGAGCCGACGCGGACGTAGCCGCCCTTGACCAGGACGACGACGATGATGGCCAGCAGCACGGTGGCAGAGACGGAGAGAGCCACGGCGGATGGTGCTCCTTCACGAGGGGTCGGGTGGGGCCGGCCGCGCTGGGGCGGGCCGGCACCGGGGATGTGTGGGTGGTTCAGGCGTCGGTGAGGCTCTTGATGGCCTCCAGCGCCTGGCGGGGCGAGGCGACCTTCTCGGAACGGCTGCTGGCGCCCTTGGAGCCGCGGCCGCCGCCCTTGCCGCCTCCGCCTCCGCCGCGCCGACGGGGCTTGCCGTCGCCGTCCTCGTCCTCGCCCTCGTCGGGCTCGGGCCAGAACTCGCCGGGCCTCACGGGCTCGTTCCAGTCGAACCACAGGCCGCGCTTGGTCAGCTCGCTGATCTCGTGGTCGGTGAGCCGGTTGACCTCGTCGGGGAACAGCTCGGACAGGTCGGTGTCGAAGTCCGCGTACAGCGACCGCATCAGGACGGCGCGGCCGTTGTCGAGGACGATGACCGCTACGCCGCCGGTGGAGACGCCGTTCTCCGGGTCGGCCTCGCCGCGCATGGCCCGCTCGATCGCGGAGCCTTCGGTGCGGGAGTAGCGGGCGGGGATGGTCGGGACGTCGTACGGGTTCTCCATGGTGCCTTCCGCGGCCTTGCGGGTGGCGCCGGGCGAGCCCATGTTGAAGATCGTGGGCCTGGAGTTCTGCCGGAGGTTGTCCTTCATCTCGGTGGAGAACCCGTTGTGCGCGAACGGGCTCTGGCCGGCGGGGTTCAGGCCGATGCCGTACTTCAGCCCGGTGACGGTGAGGTCGTCGGCGTCGGCCTGGATGAACTCGCCGAACTCCGCGTCCTGCGCCGCGGTCATGAACTCGTCCGCGAACACATTCAGCTGCCGGTAGGGGCAGCGCGGATCGCCCGGCTTGTAGTCGTGGGGCTGCCCGTCGTGCGGCCAGGGCATGTCCGCCCTGATCTCGCACAGCGCCTTCGCCGCCCGCAGGGAGCGGGCCATCCACAGCGCGTTCGAGCCCTGCCGGTCGATGTACCGGCCGAGCGTGGTGGTCTTCTCGTCCTTGCGGACCGTGGACAGCCACACCACCTGCCCGGCCAGCGACATGGCGGCCATGTCGATGGCGAAGAACTGCGTCTTCCCGGACCGGGACACGCCCAGGATCAGGCCGTGCCGGGCGGCGTTCTTGTCGTGCTGGAAGACCATGTTCTTCACCGGCTGGCCGGTGATGGTGTACCCGCACACGTACATGCCCTTGGCGTCCGGGGTGAGGAGCTCGCGGGTGGCGGGGAAGATCTGCGAGAGCGGCGGGGTGTCGAACGCGCTGATCAGGAACTCGTTGCCGTCGATGAGGACGAACACGCAGGAGTCGTCCTCGGGCAGGCCCAGGCCGCGGCAGACCTTGGCCAGGTCGATGCGCGGCGTCTCGGTGGAGTCGGCCATCCTCGCCCGGTAGAAGGTGACGCCGCGTTCGTCGTCGCGGGTCTTGTGGACCAGCTCGGAGCCGGGGGCGCCGCCCTTGGGGCCGGCGACCCGGTCCGTCCAGCGTTCGGTGTCGGTGGGCTTGGTGCGGCGGCGCTGGTTGGCGTCGGGGGTGATGCGGGCCTCGAGCCAGCCGGGGCCGCCCTGGCGGCCGGGCTGGATGGCGACCTCTGCCAGGACGACGTCGCTGGACGGCACGCCGAACGGGGCGGCGACCGCGTCCTCGGACAGGCCGGTGATCGGCCGTCCGGTCTCCGAGGCACGGAGCAGGATCGTCATGTCGTGCCGCTGCCCGGGGTGCCGGGTGGCCTTGACGACGTGGGTGCGGCCGGGCATTCCGGCGTTCTCCCACATCATCCGCACCTCACGGGTGAGCAGGTCGGCTCCGTCGTCCGGCACCACCACCGTCTCCTCAACGGCTTCGGCGGGGGCCGGCTGCGGGGCGGGGGCGGCGAGGGCGGGGCGGTGACGGCGGCGGGTGTGCCGGGAGAACGGCATCACCAGGTAGCCGGCCGCCGCCCATCCAGCGGCGAGCAGCCCGTCCATCCAGTACGGGCCGAAGCCGATGGTGTTCTTGGCGGCGATGTCGATGGCAGCGGCCAGCACGAGCGGGGACCAGCGCAGGATCTTGCGTCCGGCGCCGGGCTCGTCGCTCTTGGCAGCGAGGAACCAGCCGCCGAGCCCGGCGAAGCCGGCGAGCTGCACGACCTGGTTGACGGGGCTGTCGGGGTAGAGGTTCGGGGCCACGGCCAGCACGGGCGCGGCAAGGGTGTGGGCGAGGCGTTCGAGCGCGACGCTGCGCGGCGTGGTCACAGGCTTCTCCTTCAGGAAACGGGACGGGCGGCCCCGCTGGTGTGCGGGGCCGCCCGTGGCGGGGGGGGTGGGGGAGTGGGGGTCAGCGGTCGAAGAAGCCCGGCCGGGGCGTCTTCTCTCTCCGGTTGGAGCGGATGTCGTCGAGCGCGCCGTAGAGCTTGGAGTGGGTGCGCCGGGTCTCGTGGGTGAGGTCGGCGGTCTCCTGGGCGGTGTCGGACAGCTTGCGGACCTCCCGGGCCGCGCCGACCAGGGCGGTGGCCACGTTCGCGGTGAGGGCGACGAACTTCGGGTCCAGGTCGGCGTTCTCGATGTCGGTGGTGACGTCGTCGGTGTGGCCGGCGTTGCCCTCCATGCTGCGCTGGAGGCCCTCCAGCTCGAGGGTGGCGTCGTCCATGGCCTTGCCGAGCTTGTCCAGCTTGGCCTGCACGGCCTTGTACCGGTTGTCGCCGTCGGCCACGGCGGGCGCCGCACCGCTGCTGCGGGGTGTGAGGTCGCTGCTCATCAGTGGACCTCCTCCGGTTTCTAGTCGTGGTGGACAGCGGCCGAGGCGTGCTTGAGGCCGGCGTCTTCCTTGGCGGCCATGTCTTCGCCGTAGACGCGGGCGACCATCGTGGCCGCGAGCTTGGCGGCCTCCTTGGCGATGCCGCACTGCTCGGCGCAGCGTTCGGCCTGCGCCTTCATGCGGGCCGCGGAGTCGGCCAGGTCCGCGATCAGGTCGGTCACCGCGGTGTCGATGTTGTGGTCGCCGACCAGGTCGGCGACCATCTCCCGCAGGGCTTCGGCGACCTTGCCGAGGGCCTCCATCAGGGCCTCGGCGCGCTCTTGGTCGGAGGCGGCCTTGATGGCGATGTTCGCCATCTCCACCAGGTACTCGTCGAACGTGATGTCTGTGCGGTGCTGAGCGGCGAGGCCGCCCCGGCCGGACGGCCTGCTGACCTCCGAGCTGCCCATGCTGCTCCCTTCCGTGCTGGTCGGCCTGGTGGTGCCGGGCCGTGCGGTGTGCTTCTCCGGCGCGGGCGGCAGGCCCCGCACGCCGGTCGTGACGGCCGCGGGCCCGTTGGGGACGATGTCGGCGTCGACGATGTCGTCCTCGCTCATCGCGGCGTGCTTGGGCGGGCGGGTCTCGTGTTCGGGCCACTCCACCGTCGGGGTGGAGCCCTCCGCGCCGAACGGGCTGTCCGCCGGACGGCCGCGCCCCGTACGGCCGGGTCGGCCCGTACGACCGCGCCCCGTACGGCCGGTGCTGCCGGTGCGCCGGCGCCGGAACCGACGCCGTTTCCTCGCACCGTCAGACACCCTGTCACCGGCCCCGGAGTCGGTGCCCGGCGTATCACCCGCCGTGCCGTCCTTCGCGGTGCCGGAGGCCCCGTCAGAGGCGTCCATGGCGTCGGTGTCCTTGGTTTTGCCCTTGTCCTTGGTTTTGCCCTTGTCCTTGGTTTTGCCCTTGTCCTTGGTTTTGCCCTTGTCCTTGGTTTTGCCCTTGTCCTTGGTTTTGCCCTTGTCCTTGGTCGGTGCCACCTTCTCGGTGCCGGCCGCCTTGGCGGCCTTCGCGTCGGCGCGGCGCTTGTCCCAGCGGCGCTGGGCTTCCTCGCCGAGAGCCTGGCCCAGCGTGGTGCGGCCCGGGGCGGCCGACTCTGTGGCTTCTCGCTTCGCCTTCCGTGCCTCGGCCCGCTGCGCCTTCTTGGCCCGCCGCTCCTCCCACGCCTGCTGCTTCTGGGCGCGGGCCTGGTTGCGGTCCTTGGACCGGTCCGCGAGACCGGCGGCGTGCCCGGCGGTGCGCCGTTCCTGCCGCCCGGCCTGCCGGGCACCTGCGCGCTCCTGGCGGCTGCGGGCCCGCTCGGCTCGGGCGCTGGAAGACGGACCGCGCTCGCCCTTCGAGTCGCCGCTCCGCCCGGAGCTGCCAGAGCCCGCGTGAGAGCCCTTCGGGCCCCCGGACGACCCGTTCCCGGAACCGGCTGCACGGCCGCCAGAACCCCGCTCGGAGCCCTTCGCACCGCCCTTGCCGCCTCCGCCGCCACGGGTCGCACCGGCCCCCGAACGCCCGCCGGGGCCGCTGGAGTTGGAGCCGCGCGAGGACCCGGACCGGTTCGGCCCGGCGCCGGAGTTGTTGCGGGACGTCCCCGCCCCGCCCCCGCCGCGCGAGGCGCCGCCCCGGCCGCCGGCCTTTGAGCGGCCCTTGTCCGCCCCCATGCCGGAGCTGCTGGACGACTTCGTGCGGTCGGGATCGGCCTTTCCGCGCGCCGCCGCCTTGTCGCCCTTCGCTTTCATCATCGCGGTGTGGAGCTTTCCGTTCTGCTCCATCATCGCGACTTCCTGCGCTGTGCGGCCCTCCAGCAGCGCCGCCTTCCGTGCTATTTCAGCCTCGCGGAAAGGAGCCTCGCTTTCGTGATTGGCCCGCGCCATTTCCAGTCGGAATTCCAACCAGTCACCGAGGCGGTCGGCGAGAGAACGCGACTGCTCGTATTCCCCTGCCTCATATTCGTCGTAATCTCCTCCGGTTTCCGGTGCGGCAGCTCCTTCGGAACGCAGCGCCAATATCGGGTCCGGGGCTGCCGGAACTGCGGGGAGTTCCATCGTGGTCTCCTCCGGGCTTTCCGGGGGAGCCTCCGGTACGTCTTCCGGCGGCGGGATGGTGTCGATGAAATCCGGGATCGGCGGAAGCGTGTAGGTGGAATCGCCGCTCCACGGGCCGTGAACCAGGGTCCCGCCGCGGGCGTCGTCGGACGCGTCGGACACGGGGCACTTCCCTTCCTGGGGACTTGACAGACAGTGGGGTCTCGTGTGCACGCGCGTGCACGTGCACGTGTGCACGCTTTACGCGCGCGAGGCCCCGCTGGAGCCCGGCGGGGCCTTCGTGGGTGACGCTCAGTTACGCGGGCCGTGCTGCTTCAGGACGGTGTCCGCGTACCGCATGAGGTGGTCGAACAACCGCGGGTCGCCCGCCTGCCGCTTCTCCAGGACAAGCTTGAAGAGGCGGCAGACCAGCGTGAAAGCGGTGAGGACATCGCTGCGACCGGCTTTGACTTCCCTGGCGATTTCAGTCCGCGTGGCTCGGAGCCAGAATTCCATCCGGCCGGTCTCTCCGCGACTTTCGATCGCCCTGCGCTCTTCTTCCTGCAGCCAGACGTTCCGCCCTTGAATGGAGCGTTCGGCATTGCCGAGGGGGCGCGTCACGCCGACTCCCTCTTACCGAGGTCGTAAATCGACGTGGCAACACCATAGCCGGAATTCTGGCTCGGCGCACCCTGCTGCGGCTGGTTGGGGGCGGCCTGGAGAACCGGCGGGTTCTTCTTCCGCTGCTTTTCCAGCTCCTTTTCCTTCCTATCCTTGATCGTATTCACCACGGCCTCGTCGTGGGCGCGGCGCTTGTAGGCGCTCTTTTCCAGGCCCTCGGTCAGGTTGTTCAGGTTCTTGAGCACCTGCCCGAGGGCCTTTTCCACCGGCATCGCGCGCAGCCTGGCGTGGTACCAGCGATCGCCCTCCACGTGCGTCTCGCGCAGTGCCACGCGGGTCTCGATGGCGAGGGTCTCCAGGTTCTTGCCGATGTCCAGCAGGACCCGCTGAACGTCGGCCAGGTACCGGGCGGTTGCCTCCGGGCTCTGCGCGACGTCGCGCAGAGGGGAGTAGTTCGGGTCGTTTTCGCTGTTCACGGCGGGGATTCCCTCCTGGTGTACTTGTGGGGGCTGTGACTGCTTCCGGCAGTCGCAGCGAGGGCCAGCCCGATTCGCGCGGGCTGGCCCTCACTGGTGTGTGCCGGACGGTGGATCAGGGGCGGTAGCCGCCGGCGAGCAGCTCGGCTGCCTCCTGGCGGTACTCCGAGGCCGTGCCGGGCGAGGTGACCGCCAGGTCGTGCTGGATATCGGCAAGCGGCAGCCGGTCGGCGTCGCCGCCGGCCACGAGGATCATCCGGGCGACCCGGCGGACCGCCCGCTCGCGCGGCTTGAGCTTCGCGACATCCTCGGCTTCGACCGCGCGCTGCTCGATTTCGGCAGCGGCCCGCCGCGTTTCGGCGGCAGCCTTCTCGGCTTCGGCGGCCTCCTGCTTGACGCGCGCGGCGTCGGCGAGAGCGACCTCCTGGAGGCGGTCCTCCTCAGCCTTCTTGCGGTCGGCTTCGGCGGCGGCCCACCTCGTTTCGGCAGCGGTCTTCTCCGTTTCGGCAGCACGCCGGTCCGCTTCGGCAGCTGCCTTGCGGGCTTCGGCGATGGTCTGGGTCTCGATCGCCTGTGCCTCCGCCGCGGCGACCCGGTCGGCCTCCGCAGCTTCCTTCCGCTTCTCGGCTGCCTGCCGCTCCAGCCCCGCCGCCCGGAGGTCAGCAGCGGCCTTGGCCTCGTGCTCGTCGGCCTCCTTGCGCTCCGCCTCCGCCTCACGGGCTCGGGCTTCGGCGATGACGGCCTGGTCCAGCGCGTCCTGCTCCAGCGCGGCGGCCCGCTCAGCGGCGCTGACCTGGGCTCGGGCGTGGGCGCGGGCCTGACCGGTCTGGCCTTCGACCTCCGCCTGGACCAGCTCCACCTTGCCCTGGGCGCGCAGCCGCTCGGCTGCGGACTCCGCCTTGGCGACCTCGCTGCGCGTCTCCGCGTCCAGGCGGCGGCGCTCGGCTTCCTCCGCACGCTCCGCAGCAGCCTGTTCCTGCGCATCGGGCATCGCCAGGGCCTGGTCGACGTTGTAGCCGTACGGCGCCATCTTCATCGGCAGCAGCTCATCCTCGGACGCCTTGGAGATGTCGCCCTCGTACTTGCGCTTGAGCCATTGCTCGTACGCGATGAGCTGCTGGTCACGGCGGATCATCTCCGGGTAGGAGGTGACACCCCACAGCCGCATCCGGCGGAAGATCCGAGACGTGGCGATCGGGGCGAGAATCCACCGAAGCCACGGGATCGAGTCCCGTTCTGCCTGCTCAGGGCGGACAACCCGGTCAATGGCGTCACGGCCCAGCTCCACCACGGTGATGAAGAGGACCGGCACGACACCGTGGGCGCCGGCCGCGACATAGTCCAGCAGCTTCCAGGCGGCCTCCGGCGCGCCGGACGCGGCGTTGAGGACGACCGTTGAGGCTGTCAGCAGCCACACCGGGTACCGGATCCAGCTGATGGGGCGCTTGAGCCAGGCCATCAACAGGTCGACCGCGATCATCACCATGATGCCGACGTCGACACCAACCGCGAACAACTGGCCCTTGCCCAACGAGCCGAAGCGGAGCTCCTCGAAGGCGAACTCCGCGACGTGCTCGAAGGACAGGTACAGGCCGATGCCCGCGAGGACGAGCGCGGCGACGACGATCGCTCCGGCAGTCCACTTCTGGGTGCCGGTCAGCTTCGCCGTGGAGCCGTCCGTTCCGGTTCCGCTTTCCGCCTCCGAAGCGAACCCCGGCGTCCCCGAAACAGGGCTGGTCGTCCGCGAAACCGGCTGAGGTGTTCCCGAAACGGCGGCCGGTGCGCTCGCGTCGGGGTCGTGTTCGACCGCGGTCTGCGGCCAGTCAGTGATCGTCATGTGGGGCCTCCGAGAGGGGCGTTCAGGGCGTGCGCGAAACAGCGGGGGCTGCTCCCGAAACGCGGCGGCGCGTTCCCGAAGCGGTGGTCAGTGCGGGCGGTTGATCACGAAACTGGCACCGGCTCTACCCGCTCCGCGCGCGCAAAAAGGCCGGCGGCCCGGTGGGCGGGCAGCCGGTCCCTCGAAGCGTCGCGGGGCGGGCTCGAAACCCGATGCGGCTCCCGCCAGGCGGGCGCGAAGTCAGCTCCCGGGGAACTGCGCGCCGTGCCGCTCGAGGTCGGCGGTGGCGATGCCGAAGTGCCGGCACCGGTCGATCAGCGACTGGAGCCTGCTGCCGTCGGCGAGCGCCTGGGGCGAGCCGACGCCGTACCGCTGCTGCGCGGCGAACAGGTCGTTGAGCGCGGTCGCGGTGCGGGCGGCGTGCCGCTCGAAGCAGCCCTCACCCACCCGCTCCTCCGCGATGACGTGGAGGGTGGTGTGCCAGCTGCCGCTGAAGTCCTCCGGGTCGATCGGCGGGATGTCGCTACCGAAGATCGCGAAAGCGGCAGCCTGGGCGGCGGCTTCCGTGCCGGGCTGGAGCGGGGTCATCGTCGTGGCCAAGTGGCCTCCCTCGACTGTCGGTCCGGGCTGTCCGGCTCCCCGTCACCGCCCGCCTGCCGCCGTAGAGCCGCGGTCGGTGCGGGCGGATCAGGCAGCCGTCAGAACGGATCAGGCAGCGGAGCGACGACGGGCAGCCCGGCGCTTGATGCGACGCCGGTCGTCCTCGTCGGTGCCGCCCCAGACGCCGACGCGCTCGCCCTGCTCCAGCGCCCACTGAAGGCAGGTCTCCATCACGGGGCAGCGACCGCGGCAGACGGCCTTGGCCTCCTCGATCTGGAGCAGCGCCAGGCCGGTGTTGCCGATCGGAAGAACAACTCGGGGTCTTCCTCGCGGCACGCGCTACGGTCCCGCCAGTTGGTGTTGACCGGCAGGCCGGCGGAGGGGGCGTAGCTGGTGCGTGCGATGGACGTGCGATTCATCAGGGCCTCCCAGAAGGTCCAGAGCGAGAAGACAGCCCCGGGACGGCCGCTCCGGAGCTGTTGCGTGATGTGGCGGCTGGCTGGCCGGAGCGGGCGGGAGTTCCCGGCGCTCTCCGCCATCCCCGGCCGAGACGGCACGGGGACGACGGGGCAGGGCCAGGGTCAGCGCTGCTTCGTCGAGCGGTTGTTGTAGGCGTCCTGGAGCTTGGCGAACCGCTCGTCGATCGGCGCTCCGGCCTCGCACGGCTCCTCGGCCTGGCAGGCCGCGCAGGCGCTGCGGTGTGTCGTCGAGTCCTCGAACGCCTTCATGTAACGGACGTACAGGTCGTCGGTCGGGCGGGCGGTCATCGGCCACTGCCTTGCGAGGAGCGCTTGTTGACCTCGGCGAGCTTCCGGCTCAGCTCGGCGGGGTCGTCGGACATCAGGGGGCGGACCAGCTGGTAGAAGGTGTCGGTCTCGTCCCGCTCCGGGCCGCGCTGGTTGTCCTCTTCCTCCATGTCGCTGTAGAGGCCGGCCGACTGAGCGGTGGGAAGGGGACGTGTCATCATGCTGAGCATCAGGTCCTCCGAGTCAGGTCCTGGACAGCCCCGGGGGCGCAATCCCCGGGGCTGTCGTCGTGTAGGCGGGTCGTACGACCGGCCGCGACCATCGGCCACCCTTGAGTGAAGGAGAGGGTGGCCGGTGATCGCGGGCGTCCGTCCGGGGCCGGATGGTCAGGCGGCGGCGTACTCGGGGCGGCACCCGGAGCGGACCGTCCGGCGCAGGCGGTCGGCGTAGGGGAGTAGGACGTCGACCAGGCGCTCGCGGACGCGGGCGGCGATGGCCGGGTCGGCGGCGAGGATGTCGCGGGACGCGTCGACGCGGGCGGTGATCTCGGCACCGTGCGCGAGGGCGAGCTCCTGGCGGCGGTCGGGCGGGACGGTCAGGACCGCGGCCGCGTACCGGCGCATCTCCCGGGTGGTGCCCGCGGGTTCGTGCATCTCCAGCGGTGTGCCGAAGGCGATGTCGAGGTCGACGTCGAAGTCGGCGGAGAGCGGGACGTCGAGCTCGTCCAGGAGCGCGAGCGTCTCGGCGTCGAACACCTCGCCGGTGGTGCTGGGCCGGTGGGACGTCAGGGTCAGGGTGGCGGGCATCGGGACCTCCAGGGTGCGGTGAGCGGGCAGGGACGGGAGCAGACGGCCCCGGCCTCGGCCACCGCGCGGCGCGGGAGCCGAGGCCGGGGC
>NZ_JBEZNQ010000140.1:0-10375 GCF_040653315.1 Streptomyces sp. NPDC047981
GGGCGAGTAGACCTTCATCACCATAAAAGATGCCTCCTACCCGGCCCCTACCGGGACCGGGCTCAGAGGTGTCCACCACTCGGGGACAGGTCCCCGTCAAGCGCCACTTCAGCCTGCCCAAGCAGGACCTTCTGCAACACCCTTTAGGCGCCGGCGGACCCGTCCGCGTACCGTTCCGGGGCCGGCGCCTCAAGCGGTGGAAGCGCCGCCACAACACCACCCACGCCAAGATCCGCTGCCTCGGCGAGCAGGCCGAGGTTCGCTCTGCCGCTCGGAGGGTGCACCACCCAGTCCGGACCGCCCCCTCGGGGAACATCCGCCAGCTCGGGATGTGAGCGCCGCCTGCGGGGTGCTCGCAGCGTCAGCGTGACGCGGCAGCCCCGTGCGCGGCGCCGTTCGCCCGGAGCGGGCGGCGGTCGTACTGCTCCTTGACCAGTTCCAGGTGGGTCCAGGACTGCACGTCCCGTACGCCGTCGATCGCCCGCATCCGGTCCAGGAGGTCGACCGTCTCGGTGCGGGCACGGGTGATCAGGGTGCCGATCGCGTCGCAGCGGCCAAGGGTGCGCGCGAGGAAGCTGACCTGTTCCAGCCGACCGATGACGCTCAGCGCCGTCGTGCCGTCCGTCTCCAGGTGGAGCTGGAACCCGCTCATCTGGGTCATGCCGAGCGCGGTCGGATTCACCATCCCGGTGACGCTGACGACCCCCGTGCCGAGCAGCCGCAGCACCCGCGTGCGGGTCGCGCCGCGGGACAGACCGACCCCGTCCGCCAGATCGGCGTACGGCATCCGCCCGTCCTCGTGCAGCAGATTCAGGAGCCTGCGATCGGTCTCGTCGAACTGCTCGGGTCTTCCGGGGCCGTGTGCCGGAATGTGCGGTTCTTTGAGCAAATGGGTGAGGATCAGCGTGTCGACGGACTGCACGCCGTCGAGGGAGCGGATCAGGCTCACGGTGTCGGACAGGTGCGCCACGTCCGGGGAGCGCAGCTCGGCGACGACCGAGTGGCGGCCCGACACGACCGAGACGAACGGTGTGTCCGGGAGCTGGGCGACCGACGCGGCGACCTGGGCCGAGGCCCTGCCGTGCACCGTGATCGATACGTGGCCGAACGCGTGGATCCCCTCGAACTCCGGGTGGACCATCGCCGCGACCCGTAGTACGCCGGAGTCGAAGAAGCGCTGCACCCGGGCGCGGGCGGCGGTCCGCGACAGGCCGACCCGTGTGCCGAGCGACTCGAAGGAAGCGCGTCCGTCGACGCGCAGCTGCTCGATCAGTGCGAGATCGAACTCGTCGAGCTCCATGCGCGGTCCTTCCTGGTCAGCCACCACGCCGGACCCTAGCAACTCGGCAGGACCGGCGGCAGGGGACGGCAACCCCTCAGCCGGATCTTCGATGAGGCTGCATCTGCCGCAGAGAGCAAACCATTCGTTCGCGATCGAAGCAAGATGCGCCCGAAAGGGTATTGACCGGCCGTATTGACAGTCTTAATCTCGCCGTCATGTCGAGGAACTCCCACACCCCCCGTGACCGAGCAGGCGCCCTGTCGGCGCTGTTCGCCCCCCGGACCGCCGCCGTGGTCGGCGCGTCCAACGACACGGCGAAGATGGGCGGGCTGTACTTCCAGCACCTGCTCAAGTCGTTCGAGGGCACCTGCTACCCGGTCTCCCGCAGTGGCGGGCCCGTGCAGGGCGTCGCGTCCTACCCGTCGCTCACGGCGCTTCCCGAAGTGCCTGACCTCGTTTTCGTCGCCGTGCCCGCCGTAGCCGCGGCCGCCGTGACCAAGGAAGCGGCCGACCTGGGCGTTCCCGTGGTCGTCCTGCACACCGCTGGCTTCGCCGAGACGGGCGAGGCCGGTGAGCAGACCGAACGCGCACTCACCGAGTACGCCCGGGCCCGGGGTACCCGCCTGGTCGGACCCAACTCGATGGGGATCTACGGCGGCGCCACCGGGGCCAACCTGCTGGGCCTGCCGGCGCGGCCGGGCGGCGTGGCGTTCATCTCCGCCAGCGGCTCGCTCATCGAGTCGATCGCGCCCAAACTGCGCGTCGGCGGGCTCGGGTTCCGCAACGTGGTCGGCTTCGAGAACCAGGCCGACATCGAGATCCACGAGTACGTGGAGTACTGCGCGACCGACCCCGGTGTCGACGTGATCGCCCTCTACCTTGAGGGGATCAGGAACGAGAGCGGGCGGAGCTTCGTCGACGCCCTCGCGGCCGCCGCGCGGACCAAGCCCGTCCTCGTCCTGCGTGGTGCGCAGACCAGTTCGGGGCAACGGTCCGCGGTCTCCCACACCGCCGCGATCGTCTCGCCTTCGATGATCTACGACGGGCTGCTCGCCCAGGCCGGTGTCATCGAGGTCGAGGACGAGTCGCAGCTCATGCCGCTGATCGAGGCCCTGTCGATCGCTCCCCCCGCCACTAGCGACCGGGTCGCGATCATCGGGAACGGCGGCGGTTTCGCCACCCTCACCGCGGACGCGGTCGAGCGGGCCGGGCTGCGCGTACCGGAGTTCTCCGCCGAGGTCCAGGCGGGCCTGCGGGAAGCCCTCAATCCCCTCGCCGCGGTCGGTAACCCGGTCGACGCGGTCATCGACGACGACGGGGACGGCACGCTCTGGGGAGACCTGGCCGAGATCATCCTCCGGGACGACATCGGAGCCGTGCTGAAGTTCGGCCTCTACAAGGACGAGGCGGAGTCCCGGCCGTTCTCCTCGATCGTCGGCGAGGCGCGAGCCCTCGGCCGCCTCAGCAAGGAGACCAAGACTCCGATCCTCGTCTACTCGCCCTACGGTGACGCCGACGACGCCATCGTCCGGGCCTTCCTGGAGGAAGGCATACCGGTGGTACGCACACCGCGGATCGCCGGGCGGGTGCTCGCCGCAAGCGCCGCCCTGGGCACGGCCGAGAAGGAGCGGGCCGAGAAGCCGGCCACGGAACCGGACACTGAACCGGAGACAGAGACCGCCGAGAAGCCGGCCACGGAGCCTGAGCACAGCGGTGGCGGCCACGGCGACACGGCCCTCCCCGAGTTCGAGAGCCTGGCGACGGTCGAGCGCCTGGGACTGCCCGTCCCGGCCCGCCAGTACGTCAGCGCAGCCGAGCTGAAGAGGGACGACGCGACCGTACTCACCGTCACCGCTCCCAAGGCCGTGCTCAAGGTCGCCATCGACGGGATCCATCACAAGTCCGACATCGGCGGCGTACGCACCGGTGTGTCCGGCGACCATGCCTGGGCCGGAGCCCGGGCGATGTTCGACCGGTTCGCCGCGGACGGCGACCACGAGGTCGACGGGATCATCGTCATGGAGCAGGTCACGGCCGACGGTCCCGAGCTGCTGCTCAGCGCGCGGCGCGATGCCGCCGTCGGGCCGGTCGTCACCGTCGGAGCCGGGGGAGTCCTCGCCGAACTCCTCAAGGACGTCCAGACCTTCGCCGCCCCGCTGAGCGAGGACGAGGCCCTGTCGCTCCTCGACTCCCTGCGGATCGCGCCGCTGCTCCACGGCTACCGCGGCTCCCGCGGCGTCGACATCGCCAAGCTCGCGGCCTGCATCGCCGCCTTCAGCCGGGCGTTCGCCGAGGACCGCACCGTGCAGGAAGTCGAAGTCAACCCGCTGATGACGGCAGCCCAGGAGTTCTGGGCCGTCGACGCCATCGTTCGCCGAGAGGACCAGGACGCATGCTGAACGCAGACGAACTCAGGATCGAGGACCTCCCGGGCCTGGTCGGACAGACGCTGGAGAGCCCGTACATCACCGTCGACACCCGCCTTCGAGCACTGTTCGAAGAGGCGACGATGATCGAGGAGTTCATGACGCCCGAAGTCCGGGCGCTGTACCCCGAGGGCCTGCTCGAGGGCTTCCACCTGCTGGGGCTGCTGGATCACTTCATCAGCAAGTACATCAACTGGGAGGAGGACTCGTACGGTCTCAACTACGGCCTCGACCGGGTGCGCTTCGTCTCCACGATGCAGGCGGGACGACCGCTGCGCTTCCGTACGACTGTGAGCAAGGTCGAGCCCAAGGGTGACGGCTACATCGTCCACTTCGAATGCGTACTTGAGCACGAGGGCGAGGAGCGTCCCGGGATGGTCGCCACTTGGCTCTGTTACCAGCTGCCCAAGGAGGAAGAGGACGAGGGCGCGACGGCCGAGGACGGCGCGCGGTGACCTCCGTCATCGAGCAGCTCCGCCGCAGCCCGGAGTCGGAACTGCCGCCCGTCGCCCCGCGCAAGCACCCGTGGCGCACCGGCTTCGCCGTCTTCCTGGTCGTCGCCGCCGCCTGGTCGGTCTACCTGCTGGCGGGCAACGAGCGCTTCGGCTGGGACGTCATCGGGACCTATCTGTTCTCCGGCCCCGTCCTGGACGGACTGGTCCTCACGCTCTGGCTGACCGCGGTCTCCATGGCGATCGGCATCCTGCTCGGCATCGTCCTGGCGGTGATGCGCAGCTCCGACAACTTCGTCATCTCGGGCCTGGCCGCGGGCTACATCTGGTTCTTCCGTGGCGTGCCGCTGCTGGTCCTGCTCGTCTTCTTCTACAACCTCGCCGCGCTGTTCCCCACGATCGGGGTCGGCATTCCGGGCATCTTCTCCTTCGTCGACCTGAACACGAACGCCCTGATCACCCCCGTGTTCGCCGCGATCATCGGCCTCGGTCTCAACGAGGCGGCCTTCATGAGCGAGATCGTCCGGGCCGGCATGCGCTCGGTCGACCGGGGCCAGGTCGAGGCGGCCCGCGCGCTGGGCATGTCGCCCAACCTGGTGATGCGCCGGATCGTGATGCCGCAGGCCATGCGGCTCATCATTCCGCCGACCGCCAACGAGATCGTGAACATGCTCAAGACCACCTCGCTGGTCAGCGTGCTCGCGGTCGCCGACCTCATGTACTCGGTGCAGCAGATCTACGCGAGCAACTTCCAGACGATCCCGCTGCTCCTCGTGGCGAGCTTCTGGTACCTGGTGCTCACCTCGGTCCTCAGCGTCGGCCAGTACTTCCTGGAGAAGCGCTACAGCAAGGGCGTGCACGTCCGTAAGCCCAGGCTCGCCCGCCGGCGGGCCGAAGGAGGGTCCCGATGACGACGTCGACAGCGGTGCCGCAGGACCCGATCGTCCACGTGTGCAGGATCCACAAGCGGTTCGGCTCCCTGAAGATCCTCAACGGGGTCAGCCTCTCGGTCGGACGCGGCGAGGTGGTGTGCGTACTCGGACCGTCAGGGTCGGGAAAGTCGACGCTCCTGCGCTGTATCAACCACCTGGAGAAGGTCGACGAGGGCCTCGTCGTCGTCGGCGACCACACCGTCGGGTACGAGGAGTCGGGCGGTGTGCTGCGCGAGCTGAGCGAGCGCAGGGTCTGCAAGCAGCGGACCGCGGTCGGCATGGTGTTCCAGCGCTTCAACCTCTTCTCGCACATGACGGTGCTGGAGAACATCGTGGAAGCGCCGGTCCGCGTCCACAGGCGGAAACGGTCCGACGTCGAGCAGGAGGCGCTCGCGCTCCTGCGCAGGGTCGGCCTGGAGGACAAGAAGGACTGCTACCCCGAGCAGATCTCCGGCGGCCAGCAGCAACGGGTCGCCATCGCACGGACCCTCGCGATGAAGCCGGACGTGGTGCTGTTCGACGAACCCACCTCCGCCCTGGACCCCGAACTGGTCGGCGAGGTCCTCAGCGTCATGAAGGACCTCGCCCGGGACGGCCTGACGATGATCGTCGTCACGCACGAGATCGGCTTCGCCCGTGAGGTCGCCGACCGTGTCGTGTTCATGGACGGCGGTGTCGTCGTCGAGCAGGGGACCCCCGCCGACGTACTCGACAGGCCCCGCGAGGAACGCACCAAGGCGTTCCTCTCCCACGTCCTCCACTGATCCCCGCACCCGCAACCGACCGTCCCCAGGACCTCCGCTCGCACCTCCCCACAGGTAAGGAACCCCCGCCATGTCCCGAGTCGTGAAGTGTGTTTCCCTCGTCGCGATAGCCGCGCTGGCCCTGACCGCCTGCAACTCGGACCTGGTGGCCGAGGAGCCCGGTTCGGAAGGCGGCCGGCAGAGCAGCGCGGCCTCGCTGCCCGCCAGCCTCGCCAAGACCAAGACCATCCGTGTGCTGACCGACCCCACCTATCCTCCGCTGGAGTCGATCGACGCATCGGGCAAGATGGTCGGCTCCGACATCGACCTCATGGACGCGATCGCCCAGCAGATGGGCGTCAAGGTCGAGTGGCAGCGCGGCTCGTTCTCCGGCATCATCCCCGGACTGCAGGCCGGCCGGTTCGACGCCTCGATCGCCGGCATGTACATCACCGACGACAAGTTCAAGACCGTCAACATGGTGCAGTACGCCAAGGCCTACGACCAGATGCTGGTGGCGAAGGACTACGCCGGCCCCGAGCTGAACTCGTACGACGCGCTGTGCGGCAAGCGCGTCACCATCCCGCAGGGCTCCACCGAGATCCCCCTCCTTGAGGACGCGTCCAAGAAGTGCGCGGCGGGCGGCCAGGCCCCGATCGCCATCCAGCAGTTCGAGAGCGCCAACAACGCGCTGCTCGCGGTGACCAGCAAGCGGGCCGACGCAGCTGTGGTGACCAACCTCAACGCCGACTACGTCGTCGGAAAGCTCAAGGCGGACCTGAAGGTCCACGGCCGGCTGCCCGGAGTGTTCCCCATGGGCATCACGCTGCCGAAGGGCCAGGACGACCTCGCCGAGGCGGTCTCCACGGCGCTCCAGGAGCTGAAGACGTCCGGCGAGTACGACAAGATCATGGACAAGTGGAAGCTCGGCGGCTCCGCCGTGGACGCCTTCCCGGTGAACCCGAAGACCACCCCCGCCGTATGACAGCCCCGTCCCCGGCCCGCCGCGTCCCCGACAGACGCAGGCGGGCCGGCAAGCGGCGCCCTCTGGACGTTCGCCGCCCCCCACCGCACCGCGCCGGTCCGTACATCCGTACATCCGTGCATCCGTGCATCCGTGCATCCGTACGGCCGTGACGCCCGGCTATCGGCCTACAGCCACCGCGCTCGGCGTCGGGTGGCCGGTACAGAGCATCGCGCGGCCGCTCGACTCGTTTCATGAAAGGCAGGTAGGACCATGCCGCAAGACCGCTCCCTGCGCGGTGTTGCCGCGATCGTCGGGATCGCCGAGGAGGTGTCGCCGACGGGAGAGCTCGACACCTGGGGCAGAGCGCTCGAAGCACGCGTGATCAAGGCGGCACTCGACGACGCCGGCCTGACGCTGGCCGACGTCGACGGTGTCGCCCACACGGACTCCTCCCTCGATCTGGCCGAATTCCTCGGCATCGCACCGGTGTTCAGCGAGGCGACCTACAACGGCGGATCGAGCTTCGAGCTGTACGTCGAGAAGGCAGCGTCCGCGATCGCCGCAGGACTCGCGGAGACCATCCTCATCGTCTACGCCGCGACGCCGCGCGGCGACCGTCGCCGCGGTGGTGGCGGCTGGGTCGATCCGCCGGGCCCGAGGGACGAGTTCGAGGTCCCGTACGGGCTCGACCTCATCGGCTCGTACGCCCTGGCCGCGAGCCGTCACATGAGCAGGTACGGCACGACCTCGGAGCAGCTCGCCGCCATCGCCGTGAACACCCGCCAATGGGCGGCGCTGAACCCCAGCGCCAAGCTGCGTGACCTGATCACGGTCGACGACGTTCTCTCGTCCCCCCGGATCTGCTCGCCGCTGCACCTCCTGGACTGCTGTCTGGTCACCGACGGCGCGGGAGCGGTCGTGGTCACCTCGGCGGAACGCGCCAGGAACCTGCGCAAGCCCCCCGCGTACGTCCTGGGAGCGGCCACCGCCCACTCGCACAAGATGATCCACGCCATGCCGGACCTGACCGTGACGCCAGGCGCGACGTCCGGCCCCCGCGCGTTCAAGGCGGCCGGAATCAGCCACTCGGACGTCGACCTGCTGATGGCCTACGACTCCTTCACCATCACGGCGCTGCTCCACCTGGAAGACCTCGGCTTCTTCAAGAAGGGCGAGGCCGCCGCGTTCGTGGCGGAAGGCGGCACGGCTCCGGGCGGCGCGCTGCCGATGAACACCAACGGCGGCGGACTGTCCTACACCCACCCCGGCATGTACGGGATCTTCCTGCTCACCGAGGCCGTACGCCAACTGCGCGGCGAGGCCGGTGACCGTCAGCTGACCACACCGGACATCGCGGTGGCCCACGGCACGGGCGAACTGCTGTCCGCGACCTCTACGGTCGTCCTGGGAACGGAGGACACCCTGTGAACCAGACCGACTTCCTTCCCCCTTCCCGGCCGGCCACGGCGCCGTACTGGGAAGCCACCCGCTCGCGGTCCCTGGTGCTCCAGCGCTGCCAGGTCTGCGCGTCGCTGGTCCACCATCCGCGAGAGGCCTGCCCGAACTGCCTCGGCCAGGAGTTCTCCTGGGAGCCCTCGACGGGTACGGGCAGCATCCACGCCGTCTCCGTGCACCACGTTCCGTACGGGGTCATGACCCGCGCGGACTGCCCCTACGTGGTCGCCTTCATCGACCTCGACGACGGTATCCGCTTCCTGTCCAACATCGTCGGCCCGCGCCGTCTCTCGGCCGCCGTCGGAGACCGGGTCCGTCTGACCTGGAAGCCGGTCGCCGACGGCTACCACCTCCCTCTCTTCGAACTCGAGGCCACGGCGGACCGGTGACGGCCCCGTGCTTCCACTCGGCGGGCGGCCTGCCGCCGCCCGCCTCCATGACCAAAGGAGAACCACCGTGGAGATCAAGGTTCCGCGCCATCTGGAGGACGTGCCCGCCGGCACCTCGTTCAGCACCGCCGGACGGACCGTCACCGAGGCGGACATCGTCGCCTTCGCCGGGTTGTCGGGCGACTACGCGCCGATGCACGTCGACGACGCGTGGAGCCGCGCGAACCACCCCTTCGGTTCCCGGTTCGCGCACGGCATGCTCATCGCCTCCATGTCGTACGCGCTGCGCACCCCCATGCTCGACCACCTGCACGTCGTCGCCTGGCTGCAGACCACCCGGCGCTTCGTCGCCCCGGTCAGGCCGGGAGACACGGTCACGGCGACCTGGACCATCGCCGAGGCCCGCGAGCGCGCCTCCGACCAGAGCACGGGCGTTGTCACCGCCGACATCACCGTCCTCAACCAGGACGGTGTCGTCGTGCAGGAGGGCTCCGACGTCTGGCTCGTCGAGCGGCGCCCCGCTGCCGAGGGCCGAGGAGAGGCATGATGACGACGCGAGAGCAGAAGCGCGTTGCCCTGGTGACTGGCGCGGGATCGGGCATCGGCCTGGCCATCGCCCGCCGGCTTGTCTCGGACGGGTGGACCGTCCTCTTCGCCGACCGGGACTTCGCCGCCGCAGGGTCTGCCTGCTCGGAGGCCGGAGGCGCGGGGACCGGGTCCCGTCCACTGACGCTCGACGTCTCTCGGCGCGAGGAGTGGGCCGACGCCGTCCAGGACCTCCGCGACCGGGAGGCCCGACTCGACCTCCTCGTCAACAACGCTGGCATCACCCGTGACCGCACGGTGGAGAAACTGACGGACCTGGACTGGCACCAGGTCATCGACGTGCACCTCACGGGGACCTGGCTCGGCTGTCAGGCGGCGCTGCCGCTCCTGCGCGAGTCGGGCGGCGCGATCGTGAACCTGTCCTCCGAAGGCCGTCACGGCTCCTTCGGCCAGGCCAACTACAGCGCCGCGAAGGCGGGCGTGGTCGGCCTGACCCGCACCATCGCCCTCGAACAGGCCCGCCACGGCGTCCGCGCGAACGCCGTCGCACCCGGCCCGGTGGACACCCCCATGCTGGCCGGGGTGCCGGAGGACGTGGTGAACGGCTGGCTCGAACAGATCCCCCTGCGCCGCCTAGCCCAACCGGCGGAGATCGCCGCGGTGGTGGCCTTCCTGGGCTCGGAGCAGTCGTCCTACATCACGGGCCAGGTCATCGCGGTGGACGGCGGCTCGTCCCATCCCTGAGAAAGCGCTCTGCCCCGGTCCGCGGTCTGCTGGTGGCGCAGCAGGCCGGCAAGGGCTGGGCGAGCACACAGCGGCACTCGCCGATGTCGGCTTCGACACGAGCAGCCGACCTGACCACCCCGGATCACGCCACCCCCTCGTCGCCACAGCCGCGCTGATCGGGAGCGTGCTCAGTGGTGGGTCTCCGGGGTGTGGATGGCTCCTGGTGATTGCCGTGAGCCTGGTGGGGTGGCGGCGCGGCGGGCTTTACGAAGGATGTGCCAGGTTTTGGTCTTGGCGATTCTCTCGGCAGGTCGCCGGAGCCGGGAGTGGGCCCGGTTGACACACCTCTGCTTGAGCGCGGGGGGGCCTTGTCCCCAAAAGGTGGACACCTGTTCGTGTCGTTATGCGGCAAGTGTCAGAGTAGCTGACTGCTGTTCGTAGACGTTCGGTGCCTGTT
>NZ_JBEZNQ010000141.1:0-10223 GCF_040653315.1 Streptomyces sp. NPDC047981
CACCGCCGTCGTGACCAGCGCGATGTCCCGCACCTGCGCCGTCAGCCGGTGCGCCATGGTGTTGACCGAGTCCGTGAGGTCCTTCCACGAACCGGCCGCCGCCGTGCCGCCGTGTGCGTCCGCCAGGCCGCCGCGTGCCGCCGCCGTCTCAATGCGTCTGGTACGGGTACGCGGCCTGGTCCGAGCGGACGATCTCCTTGCCCAGGGGGAGCAGGGAGACCGGGATCAGCTTGAAGTTCGCGATGCCCAGCGGGATGCCGATGATCGTGATGCACAGGACGATGCCCGTGGTGATGTGCCCGAGCGCGAGCCACCAGCCCGCCAGGATCAGCCACAGGACGTTGCCCACGCAGGACGGCGCGCCCGCGTCACGGCGGTCCACGACGGTGTAGCCGAAGGGCCAGAGGGCGTAGACGCCGATCCGGAAGGCGGCGAGGCCGAACGGGATGCCGATGATCGTGATGCACAGCAGGATGCCCGCGAGCATGTAGCCGAGGAACATCCAGAAGCCGCACAGGACGAGCCATATGACGTTCAGGATTGTCTTCACGGGCGGTGACCTGCCATCTGTTCGAGTCGGGCGATGCGCTCCGCCATCGGCGGATGCGTCGAGAACATCTTCGAAAGGCCTCTGCCCCCTCCGAAGGGGTTCGCAATCATCATGTGGCTCGCGGTCTCGATCTTCGGCTCCGGCGGCAGCGGCAGCTGCTTCGTGCCCGCCTCCAGCTTGCGCAGGGCGCTCGCCAGGGCCAGCGGGTCGCCGGTGAGCTGGGCGCCCGAGGCGTCCGCCTCGTACTCCCGGGAGCGGCTGATCGCGAGCTGGATGACCGAGGCGGCGACCGGGCCGAGGATCATGATCAGCAGCATGCCGAGGAGACCGGGGCCGTCGTCGTCGCTGGACCGGCCGACCGGGATCAGCCAGGCGAAGTTGACCAGGAACATGATCATGGAGGCGAGCGCTCCGGCGACCGAGGAGATCAGGATGTCCCGGTTGTAGACATGGCTCAGCTCGTGGCCGATGACTCCGCGCAGCTCGCGCTCGTCCAGGATCGCGAGGATGCCCTCGGTGCAGCACACGGCCGCGTTGCGCGGGTTCCGGCCGGTCGCGAAGGCGTTCGGCGCCTGGGTGGGCGAGATGTACAGCCGGGGCATCGGCTGGCGGGCCTGCGTCGACAGTTCGCGCACCATCTTGTAGAGCGCGGGCGCCTCGAACTCGCTCACCGGGCGCGCGCGCATGGCCCGCAGGGCCAGCTTGTCGCTGTTCCAGTAGGCGTACGCGTTGGTGCCGAGCGCCACGAAGAGCGCGACGATCAGTCCCGTACGGCCGAAGAAGCTGCCGATGACAATGATGAGGGCCGAGAGCCCTCCGAGGAGTACGGCGGTCCTCAGCCCGTTGTGCCGGCGGTGCACGGTACGCCCTCCAAGTGGTGCGGCAGGGGAACCCTTTGCTCGGTGGTGTGTCCACCTCGTCCAGTGGACCCTCCCGTACTGGTCAACGCCAGGCGGAAGGCTCCGGTTCCCTTGCCCCCACGGGGGCCGGTGTGGGCCGTACGGGTGATGGCGGAGGGCGCCGAGGCGCCGTCAGCGCGGGGCCGGGAGGATGCCGGCCTTCTCCAGCGCGGCGGCGACCGGCTCGACCTCGCTGGTGCAGTGCGCGCACCGGGTGGCGACGGCCGGGATCTCGGTGAAGCAGCGGGGGCAGTCGCGCATCTCGAACTTCTCCGCCGCCTCCTCCTTGGCGAACTTCTCCTGGACCTTCGTCATGGGGACGACGATGAAGAAGTAGAGCACCGCGGCGGTGATCACGAACGCTATGGCGGCGGAGATGGCCAGGCCGTACGGGAAGATCGTCTGACCGACCTTGAACTTCGCCTCGCTGAAGTCTCCGACCGAGCCGGTGGCGAGACCGATGAGCGGGGTGATGAAGGCCTTGCTGAAGCCGGTGACGACGGCGGTGAACGCGGATCCGACGGCCAGCCCGATGGCCATCGAGACGACGTTCCCGCGGAGTATGAAGTCCTTGAAACCGGTCAGCACGGGTGAAGCTCCTTGATGCGTTTTTCTCTGTGGGGGGAGAGGTCGTACGGGGGTGAGGTGAGGGTCGGAACGAACGTGAGGGTCAGAACATGGTGTCCGACGCGAAGCGGAGGGCGAACTGCGGGTAGCCCGACAGCACCACGCCCACGACGGCCGTGAGGGCGACCGCCAGGGTGATCGGTGCGGGCACGCGCGCGTGGGCCCGCTCCCCGACCGGCTCGCGGAACAGCAGGGCTGTCCACCGCAGGTAGTAGTAGAGGCCGATCACGACGTTCACGCCCATGATCACGGCCAGCCAGCCGAGGCCGGCGTCGACCGCCGCCGAGAAGACGGTGACCTTGGCGAAGAGGCCGATGACACCGGGGGGCAGACCCGCCAGATTGAGCAGGAAGAAGCCCATCGTGAGCGCCAGGAGGGGGCTGGCCGCGTACAGGCCCCGGTAGTCGGCGATCCGGTTCTCGGGGTGCGTACGGGCGACCAGGGCGGCGACCGCGAAGGCGCCGAGGTTCACGACGGCGTACATCAGGGCGTACGCGACGGTGGCGCCGATCTGGGCGTCGCCGGAGTACGCGGCGGCGGCGATCGGCACCAGGAGGTAGCCGGCCTGGGCCACGGAGGACCAGGCGAGCAGCCGGACCGCGCTCCACGCGCGCGTGGAGACCTGCCGCAGCGCGGCCACGTTGCCCACCGTCATGGTGAGCGCGGCGAGCACGGCGAGAGCCGGGCCCCAGATGTCGGCGTAGGAGGGGAAGGCGACGACGGTCACCAGGATGAGGCCGGTGAAGCCGACGGCCTTGCCGATCACGGAGAGGTAGCCGGCGACGGGCAGCGGGGCGCCGACGTAGGTGTCGGGGACCCAGAAGTGGAAGGGGACCGCGGCCGTCTTGAAGGCGAAGCCGACGAGGGTCAGCGCCACGCCCGCCCCGGCGAGGGTCTCCAGCTGTGCGGGGACGTCGTCGAGCGCCTGGGCGAGCTCGGTCAGGTGGAGGGTGCCGGTCGCGCCGTAGACGAAGCTCACGCCGAGCAGGGTCACGGCGGTCGCGGTGACCGAGGAGAGGAAGAACTTCAGCGCCGCCTCGCTGGAGCGCCGGTCGCCCCGGCGCATGCCCACCAGGGCGAAGGCGGGCAGGGAGGCCACTTCGAGGGCGACGACGAGGGTCGCGAGGTCGCGGGAGGCGGGCAGCAGCGCCGCGCCGGCCGCCGAGGAGAGCAGCAGGAACCAGTACTCCCCCGCCGGCAGCCGGTCGCGGGTGTCCGCGAGCGACAGCAGGGCCGTGAGCAGGGCGCCGCCGAACACCAGGAACTGGATGACCAGGGTGAAGCGGTCGACGGTGTAGCTGCAGGCGGCGGTCGCGGCCGGCTCGGTGGTGAGGCAGAAGGTCGAACGGTTCCCTGAGCGCAGCGGGACCAGCAGGGCGATCGAGGCGACGAGCCCGGCGATCGCGGTCCAGCCGAGGAGCTGCTTGTGGCGCTCGGGGAGGAAGAGGTCCGCGACGAGGACGGCGAGCGCGACCACGGCGGTGACGGTGGGCGGCGCGATCGCGAGCCAGTCGACGGACTGGACGAGGGTCGTGGGGGTCACGAGTTTCCTCCCGCGAGGAGCGCTTGCACGGCCGGGTCGGTGAGGCCGAGGAGAACCGCGGGCCACAGGCCGGCGAGGACGGTGAGGGCGACGAGCGGGGTCCAGGCGGCGAACTCGTACCCCTGGACGTCGGCGAGCGCGGTCTCCCCGCTCGGCCGGGGGCCGCCCATGCAGACCCGGCGGACGACCAGGAGGAGGTACGCGGCGGTGAGGAGGGTGCCGATGCCGCCCATGACCATGAAGGTGAGGAAGGCGGGGCGGCTGAGGCCCTCGGCCGGTTCGAAGGCGCCGAACAGGGCGAGCATCTCGCCCCAGAAGCCGGCAAGGCCCGGCAGCCCGAGGGAGGCGACGGCGGCGAAGGCGAGCAGCCCGCCGAGGCGCGGGGCGCGGCCGTAGAGGGCGGCGCCGGTGGCCCCGGCGAGGGTGTCGAGGTCGGCGGTGCCGTACCGGTCCTTGACCGCGCCGACCAGGAAGAACAGCAGGCCGGTGATGAGGCCGTGGGCGATGTTGGCGAAGAGCGCGCCGTTGACTCCGGTGGGGGTCATGGTCGCGATGCCGAGGAGCACGAAGCCCATGTGGCCGACGGAGGAGTACGCGATCAGCCGCTTGAGGTCGCCGTTGACGCCGGGGCGCGTGAGGGCGAGGCAGGCGAGCGATCCGTAGATGATGCCGACGGCGGCGAAGGCGGCCAGGTACGGGGCGAAGGTCCGCATCCCGTCGGGCGTGATCGGCAGCAGGATCCGCACGAAGCCGTACGTGCCCATCTTCAGCAGGACGCCGGCGAGGAGGACCGAGCCGACCGTGGGCGCGGCGGTGTGGGCGTCCGGGAGCCAGCTGTGCAGCGGCCACATCGGGGTCTTCACCGCGAGCCCGATCCCGATCGACAGCACGGCGATGACCTGCACGGCTGTGGACAGTCCGCGGCCGTTGTCGGCGGCGAGTGCCACCATGTCGAACGTGCCCGCCTTCACGCCGATGAGGAGCAGGCCGAGCAGCATGACGACGGAACCGAGCAGCGTGAAGAGGATGAACTTCCAGGCGGCGGCCTGCCTGCCCGCACCGCCCCAGCGGGCGATCAGGAAGTACATCGGGATGAGGACCATCTCGAAGGCCAGGAAGAACAGGATCAGGTCGAGGACGGCGAAGGTCGCGAGGGTGCCGGACTCGAGGACGAGGAGCAGGGCGACGAATCCCTTGGGGGAGGGACCGGTCGGCATCTTGAAGTAGCTGTAGAGCGCGCAGAGGAAGGCCAGCAGCGCGGTCATGACCAGGAGGGGGAGGGAAATGCCGTCGACACCGAGGTGGAGCCGCACGTCGAGCGCGGGGATCCACTTGATGTCCGTGCTCGCCTGGATCCTCGACGGCTGGTCGTGGTCGAAGCCGAGCGCGAGGACGATCGCGGCGGCCAGGATCACGCCGGTCACGATCACGCCGTGGCGGAGCACGGCCTGGTCGGGCGACTTCCCCTTCAGCCCGGGCGGGGCCGGGAGGAGAGCGGCGACGGCACCGAGGAGCGGGCCGGCGACGATCAACGCGAGAAGGAACTGCATCACGGATTCGCTGATATCGATCACGTCTCACGCTCCGGCGGCGACGAGTACGGCGGCGATCGCCAGGACGACGGAGCCGGCGAGCAGGGCGCTCAGGTAGGTCTGCACGTTGCCGGTCTGGGCCCGGCGGACGAGCCACCCGAGCCACTGGGTTCCGGTGCCCGCGCCGCGCACGTAGGTGTCGACGACCTCGCGGTCCAGGAAGCGGACCAGGGAGGCCGCGGCCAGGACGGGGCGGACGAACACGGCGGCGTAGAGGGCGTCCAGGTGGAAGCCGGCGGCCGCGGGGCCGTGCAGGGGGCCGAGCAGGGCGCGACCGGGGTCGGCCGGGTCCTCGGCGGGGTGCGGCAGGTGCAGGGCCTCGGCCTCGACCTTGCCCGCCTCGGCGTCGGGGTGGGCGACGTGCGGGGCGGCGGCCTCGGGGGCGGGGGCGGCCACGGCGGGGGCCTTGGTGGCGAGGGTGCGCCAGACCGCGTACGTGACGACGGCGCCGACGAGGGCGATGCCCGTGCCGAGGACGGCCGTGGTGACGGTCGGGGTGAGGGCGTGGCCGTCGAACCAGTCGTCGAGGTACGTGACGGTCAGTCCGAAGCCCAGGGACGGGATGGCCAGCACCCACAGCACGGTGGTCATCGCGAGCGGCTGGCGACCGTGGTCGGGGACCTGCGCCCCGCGGCCGCGGAAGGCCAGCAGCCAGAGCCGCGTCGCGTAGGCGGCGGTCAGGAGGGCGGTGAGCAGACCCGCGACGAGGACGAGCCAGCCGGCCCCGGCGGGCGCGACGGTCCGGTCCCCGAGCGCGGTGTGCTCGGCGGCCACGAGGACGGCTTCCTTGGAGAAGAAGCCGGCGAACGGCGGCAGGGCGGCGAGCGCGAGGAGGGCGACGGTCATCGTCCAGTACGCGTCGGGGATCCGCTTAGTCAGGCCGCTCATCCGGGACATGGCCGAGAGCGAGTTCGTGCCGGCGGCGTGGATGACGACACCGGCGGCGAGGAAGAGGAGGGCCTTGAAGGCGCCGTGGGACATGAGGTGGAAGACGGCGGCGCCGCGGTCGCCGACGGCCAGGGCGCCGGCCATGTAGCCGAGCTGGCCGATGGTCGAGTAGGCGAGGACGCGCTTGATGTCGTCCTGGGCGAGCGCGGCGAGCGCCGAGCCGACCATCGTCACGGCGGCCATCACGGCGAGCACGGTCATCGCGGCGGCCGACGCGGCGAAGACGGGCAGCAGCCGGGCGACGAAGTAGATGCCGGCGGCGACCATCGTCGCCGCGTGGATGAGCGCGGAGACGGGGGTGGGGCCGGCCATCGCGTCGGGGAGCCAGTTGTGCAGCGGGAACTGCGCGGACTTGCCCGCGACGCCCGCGAGGAGCAGCAGCGCGACGAGGGTGGGGTGGTCGATCGCGCCGGCGGCGACGGCGCCGAGGATCCCGTCGATCCGGAACGTGCCCGCGTCGGTGGCGAGCGCGAAGAGACCGATCAGGAAGGGGACGTCGCCGAGCTTGGTGACCAGGAAGGCCTTGAGGGAGGCGGCGCGCGCCTCGGGGGTCTCCCAGTAGTGGCCGACGAGGAAGTACGAGCAGATGCCCATGATCTCCCAGCCGACCAGGAGCACCATCAGGTCGCCGGAGTAGACGACGAGCAGCATCGCAGAGGTGAAGAGGGAGACGAGCGCGGCGTACGAGGCGTAGCGCGGGTCGTCGCGCAGATAGCCGGTCGAGTAGACCTGCACGCAGGTGGCGACCACGCCGACGACGACGGCGACGAGGGCGGCGAAGCCGTCGATGTTCAGGGCCAGGTCGATGGGGACCGAGCCGGTCGGGGTGAGCTGGGTGGCGGCCTCGATGGTCTTCCCGCCGCCCTGCCGGACGGCGACGAGCACGGCAAGGACGGCGGCGGCGAGCGTCGGCAGCACCGCGAGCGGGCGGACGAAGCCGGGGGCGGTCCGGCCCAGGAGCAGGCCGGCGGCCGCGCCGAGGAAGGGGAGGAGGGGGACGAGGACGGCGAGGGTCGTGGTGGTCACGCGGTGGCCTCGGCCTTCTCGCCGGTCCCGGTGGTTCGGGGCTCGGCGTCGGTGTCGCCGTCGTCGTCGGACGGCGACTCGGCGGTGTCGCGGAGGCGGTCGACGTCCGAGGTGCCGCGGTTGCGGTAGACCATCAGGACGATCGCGAGGCCGATGCCGATCTCGGCGGCGGCGATGGCGATGGTGAAGAGGGTGAGCGCCTGGCCGGCGTGCAGGGTGTCGCGGAGCCACACGTCGAACGCGACCAGGTTGAGGTTGACGGCGTTGAGCATCAGCTCGACGGACATCAGGACCAGGATCGCGTTGCGACGGGCGAGGACGCCGTAGAGGCCGACGCAGAAGAGCAGGGCGGCGAGGACGGCGGGGTAGGCGAGATGCATCAGTCCCGGGCCTCCTTGGCGTTCTTGCGGGACAGGACGATCGCGCCGACCAGGGCGGCGAGCAGCAGGACGGAGAGCGCCTCGAAGGGCAGCACCCAGTGCCGGAAGAGCATCTCGCCGGTCACCTCGGTGGAGCCCTGGGCCGGCCCGTCCAGGTCGATCCAGGTGGTGCGGAAGGCGTCGACGACCACCCAGACGAGCGCGACGGCCGCGACGAGCGCGACCGCCAGGGCGACGGGCCGGTTGCCCGAATCGGCGTCCGGGGAGCGGCCGATGGGTGCCTTGGTGAGCATGAGCCCGAAGAGGAGGAGGACGACGACGGAGCCGACGTAGATGAGCACCTGGACCCAGGCGATGAACTCGGCGGTCAGGAGCAGGTACTCGACCGCGAGCCCGCCGAGCGCCACGACCAGCCAGAGCGCGGCGTGCACGAGCTGGCGGGTGGTGACGGTCACGACGGCGGCGCCGAGGGTGACGAGGCCGACGAGCAGGAAGGCGATCTCGACGCCCGAGGGCGAGAGGAAGCCGGGGGTGGTGGCGGCGAGCTGGGGGACGGCGAGGTTCACTGCTGGTCCCCCTCGGCCTCGGCATCGGCCTGGGCAGCGGCAGCCGCGGCGGCCTTCTCGGCCGCCTTGCGGGCCGCGCCGATCTCCTTCGGCTCCTCGGCGCGCGGGTCGAGCGCGGGCGGTTCCGGCACCGTCCACATCCACTCGCGGAGCTTGTCGCGCTCATGGGTGAGTTCGTGGATGTCGGTCTCGGCGTACTCGAACTCGGGCGACCAGAACAGCGCGTCGAAGGGGCAGACCTCGATGCAGATACCGCAGTACATGCAGAGGGCGAAGTCGATGGCGAAGCGGTCGAGGACGTTGCGGCTGCGCTCGCGGCCGCCGGGGGTGGCGGCGGGCACCGTCTCCTTGTGGGAGTCGATGTAGATGCACCAGTCGGGGCACTCGCGGGCGCAGAGCATGCAGACGGTGCAGTTCTCCTCGAAGAGCCCGATGACACCGCGGGTGCGGGGCGGGAGTTCGGGCTGCTTGTCCGGGTACTGCGCGGTGTGCGCGCGCTTCGTCATCGTGCGGAGCGTCACGGCGAGCCCCTTGGCGAGGCCGGAGCCGGGGATCGGGGACATCAGTTGATCGCCACCTTCACGATGCCGGTGAGCGCGATCTGCGCGAGTGCGAGCGGGACGAGGGTCGTCCAGGCGAGCTTCTGGAGCTGGTCCTCGCGGAGCCGGGGATAGCTGACACGGAGCCAGATGACGATGAAGGCGAGGATCGCTGTCTTGAGCAGCGTCCAGACCCAGCCGAGGCCCTCGGCGCCGAAGGGGCCGTGCCAGCCGCCGAGGAAGAGGACGGTGGTGAGGCCGCAGAGGACGACGATGCCGGCGTACTCGGCGAGCAGGAAGAGCGCGAAGCGGAGCCCGGTGTACTCGGTGTACGCGCCGAAGATGATCTCCGAGTCGGCGACCGGCATGTCGAACGGCGGGCGCTGCAGCTCGGCGAGGCCCGCGACGAAGAAGACGAGGGCGCCGACGATCTGCCAGGGCAGCCACCACCACTCGAAGGCGTTCAGGATGCCGGGCAGGGAGACCGTGCCGGCGGCCATCGCGACGGAGGCGGCGGTGAGCAGCATCGGGAGCTCGTAGGCGAGCAGCTGGGCGGCCGTGCGCAGGCCGCCGAGCAGGGAGAACTTGTTGGCGGACGCCCAGCCGGCCATGAGGCTGCCGAGCACGCCGACGCCCATGACCGCGAGCACGAAGAAGATGCCTGCGTCGAGGACCTGGCCGACGGCGCCTTCGCTCGGGCCGATGGGGATGGCGACGAGGACCAGGAGGTACGGGAGGAGGGCGACGGCGGGCGCGAGCTGGAAGACGCGGCGGTCGGCGTTGGCCGGGACCACGTCCTCCTTCTGTGCGAACTTGACCCCGTCGGCGACGAGCTGGGCCCACCCGTGGAACCCACCGGCGTACATGGGGCCGAGGCGCCCCTGCATGTGGGCCATGACCTTGTGCTCGGTCTGCCCGACGACGAGGGGCAGCACGAGGAACACGGCGAAGACGACGAGCAGCCGGAGGGCGACGTCCAGTACGTCGTTCACGCGGGATCGCCTCCGGCGGGGTGGGTGGGGTTGTCGTCCGTGTCGGGGTCGGTGCCGGTGCCGGCTTCGGCGTCGGGCCGGTCGGCCTTGGGGGGCGTCTCGGCATCCGCCTCCGGAGCGGGGGCGGATGCCGCCTCCGGCTCGGGGGCCGGGGCTGCCTCGTCGTCGAAGGCCGGGCGGGCGTGGTGCCAGGGCGCGTCCGAGCTACGGGTACGAGGCGGGGCGGCGGGTGCCGGGGGCTCCCCGGCCTGACTCGCCGAGCCGTCCGACGCGCTGCGACTGCGACGCGGCGGACGCGCGGGGGCCGGGGCCTGGGCCTCCGGGGCGGCGCCTTCGGCGGCGGCACCCTCGGCGGCAGGGGTCTCCGGGGTGGAGGCCTGGCTGGCGGAACCGTCCGACGCGCTGCGGCTGCGGCGCGGAGGACGCGCCGGGGCCTCCGGGGCGGCGGACTCCACAGCGGCGCCCTCCACCGCCGGCGTCTCCGAAGGGGCAGCCTGGCTCGCCGAGCCGGCGGCGGCCGTACGGGCGCGCCGCACCGGGCGCTCCCCCGCAGCGGCACCC